>NZ_JAGTPI010000038.1:0-56896 GCF_021147825.1 Pseudomonas quasicaspiana | reverse complement strand
AAAACAGCCGAAAAATGCTCATTTAGAACACCTAGACTCCGCTTTTTCGGCTGTTTTTGCCTTGTCTTGCCGTCGCTCGCTACGTTTTCACACAGTCTGTACAGGTCTGTGTACCGTGAGACCGCGTGGTGCCATTAACTCCGGGCCTTCTCCTCGGGAATGTGCGTTTTAGCCTGACGAACAAGCACTGCAATGATTCAAATCCTGTGAACGAATGCCCGCGTCAAAAGGTCAAGATCACGTAAGCCGCATTGTCGGCTGCCGAGGAGACCTTGATGAAACAGTGGAACATTTCGTATCTCGACAAAGACGGTGTGCAACAAAGCCATGTGATGGAATCCGAGGAGCTTCCCAGCGATGAGAAGGCCGCCCAGCGTCTTCGGCACATCCTGGTTCCGGTTGCTGACGAGCTGGACATGAATGACCTGGATGGCCGTATAGCCGAGCCAACGGCCAAGTCTTTGAAAGAACACAACGCTGTGCAGATCATCTCGATCAAAGAGGTTTTCTGAGTCCATTGAAAAAATGCCCCCGCCGGGAATTGGCAGAAGACCAATGATGGGGTTACTCTGCAAGTGAGACGGGTGAAGCGTTTCTCCCGTTTTCTCCATGTCGATGCCGGTCTGGCAACAGGCACGGCCTTGTCAGCTACATGCTTGATCCCGTGAAGCAGAGTATCTGCTGTGTAGTGGTACTACCGGTGAGTGCCGCGCAGGGAATGTTGAAACTCTATCTATCGTTGAATAGGAGGACGTTTCATGAGCACAGCCTATCAAGAGGACATCAGCAGCAACGTGCTGCGCCGCATGAAAGAAAGCGGTTTCGATTTCGCACGCATCCATCCCATCGAGTTCTACGCCATTTTCCCGGACGAGGAACGGGCAAGGCAGGCTGCAGATCAGTATCGCGGCGAGTCCCTTAACACTCAGATCAATGTTCGAGATGACGGTGCCTGGCACTTGCAGCTAAGCAAGGTCATGCACGCGACTTATGATGGCATCGGTGATTTCGAGCAGGATTTTCAGGCTGCGATCACTCCGCTGGACGGAGAGGTCGAGGGCTGGGGAGTCAGACAGGAGATCAGGCGGCTACACGCATGAAACGCGCTATGACATGTTGAATCACCGGTCAATTGCCAGGTACATGCCTGGGGATTGGCCGGTTTTAGTTTGTATGTTCTAAACGTAAAACAGAGTATTCGTCGGCTGTGACCAGTGTGGGCTCAGTTTATGGCAGACAAAAAAAGAGCCACTCAGTGAGTGGCTCAAAGGGAAGTTCGGTAAGGGCAGCCCGCCTGGAAGTCGATACTGGCATCACGCTCGTTTTTTTCGACAGCGACTTGAAACGGGGCATACAAATTCGGTGTGTTTCGGATGTCGCTGATTATCGACAAACGATATCGTCTCGTGAAATCAACTCTGGCTATGCTGGTCATAGCTTTTGCGGTTGAATGACGCTTCCGAATGAGGCGTAGGAGAACTGGTTGGGAAGCTTCTTGCACAGGAATGGTGCGGTGGGCTTTCGATGTTTATATAACCAGTTGATATTTAAGCGTTTATGCCGATGGCACGGGCCTTGCGAAGGCCTTTGGTGTCCGTGGTGACAAGGAGTACGGCATGATCCGCACCTTTTATGATGAGATGTACGATGCTGGCGGTATAGTCCGCCCGCATTACCGGGAATTTGCCCGTTGGTTGGGTGAGACGCCCCCTGAGCTCCTGGCTCAGCGCAGGCGTGAAGCCGATCTATTGTTTCATCGCGCCGGGATCACGTTCACGCTCTATGGTGATGAGCAGGGCACCGAGCGCCTGATTCCTTTTGACACGATTCCACGCAGCATTCCGGCCAGTGAATGGCGGGTGGTTGAGCGAGGCTGTATCCAGCGCGTCAAGGCGCTGAACATGTTCCTTGCCGACCTCTATCACGAGCAGCGGATTATCAAGGCAGGGGTTATCCCCGCCGAACAGGTGCTGGCCAACGAGCAATACCAGTTGGCGATGCAGGGCCTGAATTTGCACCGCGACCTTTATTCGCAAATCTCCGGGGTCGACCTGGTGCGTGATGGTGACGGCACTTACTACGTGCTGGAAGACAACCTGCGCACGCCGAGCGGCGTGAGTTATATGCTCGAAGACCGCAAGATGATGATGCGTCTGTTCCCCGAGCTGTTCGCCGCGCAGCGCATTGCGCCTATCGATCACTACCCGAATCTGCTCCTCGACACGCTGAAGAGCTCCAGTCCGCTGGATAATCCGAGCGTGGTTGTACTCACACCGGGCCGCTTCAACAGTGCGTTCTTCGAGCATGCGTTCCTTGCACGGGAAATGGGTGTTGAGCTGGTCGAGGGGGCGGATCTGTTCGTGCGTGATGATCGAGTATTCATGCGCACCACAGATGGACCGAAAGCGGTGGATGTTATCTACCGTCGTCTAGACGACGCATTCCTTGATCCATTGGCGTTCAACCCTGATTCGATGCTGGGTGTGCCTGGCCTGCTGTCGGCCTATCGCTCAGGAAATGTGGTGTTGGCAAACGCAATCGGTACAGGTGTCGCGGACGATAAGTCGGTTTATCCCTATGTCACGGATATGATCCGTTTCTATCTGGATGAAGAACCGATCTTGCAGAATGTGCCGACCTGGCAATGCCGCAAGCCTGCTGACCTGTCCCATGTGCTGGCCAATCTGTCGGAACTGGTGGTCAAAGAGACTCAAGGGTCGGGCGGTTACGGCATGCTGGTGGGGCCAGCTTCGACGGCGGCGGAAATCGAGTCGTTCCGCGCCCGCATCAAAGCCAAGCCACACGCTTACATCGCGCAACCGACGTTGTGCCTGTCGACCTGTCCGACATTTGTCGAGAACGGCATCGCACCGCGCCATATCGATTTGCGCCCGTTTGTCCTTTCTGGTCGTGAAACCCGCGTCGTACCCGGCGGGCTTACCCGAGTCGCGCTGCGTGAAGGCTCGCTGGTGGTGAACTCGTCTCAAGGTGGCGGAACAAAAGACACCTGGGTGGTCGAGGATTAAGGATGCCTGCCAATGCTAAGTAGAACTGCCTCGGATTTGTATTGGATGTCGCGTTATCTGGAGCGAGCGGAAAACCTCGCGCGGATGCTTGACGTCAGTTACTCGCTGTCTTTGATGCCTCAGGATGGGCGGGGTGACGGGCTCGATGAGCTGGCCATGCCACTGCTGATCACCGGCACGCTGGATCATTATCTGGAGCGTCACGGTGAGCTGCACGCAGAACGCCTGTTGCATTTTTTCGCGCTGGACGCGAGCAACCCGGCCAGTATTTACAGCTGTCTGGGCGCCGCACGTGCCAGTGCTCATGCGGTACGTGGCCGAATCACCGCGGACATGTGGGAGAACATCAACTCCACCTGGCTGGAGATTCGCGGCATCGCCGAACAAGGCCTGACCCGTTATGGCATGAGTCGTTTCTGCGAGTGGGTCAAGGAGCGTTCGCACCTGTTTCGTGGTGCCACATATGGCACGATCATGCGTCATGACGCATTCCGTTTCATCCGGCTGGGCATATTCATCGAGCGCGCCGACAACACCATGCGCATGCTCGATGCGCGCTATGAAATGCTCGAGCTGCGTGGGACTGACACCAATGTGGACGCCGACAGCTCGGCTCATGGTTATTACCAGTGGAGCGCGCTGCTGAGGGCATTGTCGTCCTTCGAAGCCTACACGGAGCTGTATCGCGATGCGCCAGCCGCGAGGCATGTTGCAGAGCTGCTTTTGTTGCGCCCCGACGTACCCCGTTCGCTGAGTGCCTGTCTTGAAGAGCTGGATCAGATCCTTGCCAGCCTGCCGGGCGCCAATGGCCGACCTGCGCAACGTCTGGCCGCTGAGCTGGATGCACGTCTGCGCTACACCGGGATCGACGAAATACTGGAGGAAGGCTTGCACGAGTGGTTGAACGAATTCATCCCTTTGCTGGCCCAATTGGGTAACGCTATTCACACTTCTTACCTGGAGGCTGCATGAGACTCTCAATTAGCCACGAGACCACCTATCACTATGAGGATCAGGTCCGCGCAAGCATCCAGTATTTACGTCTGACACCGCACGACAGCGAGCGCCAGCAAGTGCTCAGCTGGCAACTGACCCTGCCGCGCCCGGTGCGCGCGCAGATCGATCCGTTTGGCAACATCCTGCATGTGTTGAGCATGGATGAGCCCCACGAGGCGATCATTATCGGCGCGCGCGGCCAGGTTGAAATCGACGAGAAGCGTGAAGCCGAACATGAAAGTCAGTCTCCGCTGCCGTTCCTGCGTTTCACGCGTCTGACGGAGCCTGATGAAGCCATTCGTGCCTTTGCCAGTCAGCAGTGCAAAACGCGCAAGGACCGCACGGCATTGATTGATCTGATGCACGCGTTGAATCAGTACATTACCTACACGCCGGGGTCTACCGAGGTCGATACTTGCGCAGCGCAGGCCTTTGCGGGCCGGACAGGCGTTTGTCAGGACCACACCCATGCGTTTCTGGCCTGCACACGCAGCCTCGGGATTCCGTCACGGTATGTGTCCGGTTATTTGTACAGCGAAGACAGCGAACATCTTGCCAGTCATGCCTGGGCTGAAGCCTGGATCGACGACGCCTGGTACAGCTTTGACGTGACCAACCAGCTGGCGATCCCGGAGCGTCACCTGAAACTGGCGGTAGGTCTGGATTATCTCGATGCCTGCCCGGTTCGCGGTATGCGCCGCGGCGGTGGTAGTGAACAGATGCACGCCAAGGTACTGGTGTCGCCGATGGTTGGCGCACCGAAGGTCATGATGCAAGCCCAGCATCAGTAATCGCGAGGGGCGGCATCAGCCATTGATGCAAGCCCCCTCGCCAACAAGTTGCCTCCTACCTGACACGGTGCTGAACCGGTAGGAGCGAACTTGTTCGCGAGGCGGGCTAGACCCATACCGCGCTTATCGTTATTCTCCCGCCTTACGCCGCGCCACCATGTGCTCCAGATAAGCAATCACCTGATCCAGTTCTGTATCGGACAAGACTTCCTTCGGGATGGAAGGCATCTTGCCTTGCGGCCATTCGCGCAGGCTTTGCGGGTTGCGAATGTATTGGCGCAGGTACCCGGCGCTGAAGTATTCGGTTGGGCTGTGCGGCAGGTTCAGGTCAGGGCCCAGTTGTGAATCCCCGGCAGCGTTGAGGCGATGACAGGCCAGGCAATTCTTCTGGAAAAGCGCGAAACCTTTGTTTACCGGATCTTCAGCCGCCAGTGTCGGGTCGGGTAGCAACGCGGGAAAGCGCTCGCTGACGGACGCCAGCACTCGCAGGGTGCTCATCGCATACGGCCATTCTTCGCGGCCAATATTGTCGGCCGAGGGGGCTGTCCACACCAGATAGAACGGTCCAGCGCTTTGCGAACCGTTGCTCAGCGCTGGCCAGGGATGAGCCGGGTCCTCAATGGCCAGCCATGCCTTCGAACCTTTGGGTTGTATCACCGGTGCTGCGGGTATTTCCGCGGCGAATCCGTCGGTCGCAACCGCCTGCAGGTGATCCTGTGCTGTAACACCCTCCAGCAGCGCTCCAAGAGGAATGGCGCGATAGCTCATGTCACGTTTGTAGGCGACATCCTCGCTGATCTGGATGGTCTGAATCTGTGGGTGTACGAGCAACTGACGGGTCTCCCAGGTTTCGACTCCATGAGATCGTTCGATTCTGAGCTGTGCAGCTTGCAGGGAGAGTTGCGGGACGAGTGTCAGCGCTGCGAGGGAAAGAATAAAACGCAAACCATTACTCCGCCGGGTCGTCGCTGGTGTCGTAAAGAGCGTTGTGCAGCTCTTCATAGTTGCCACCATTGATAACGCTGTAATAACCGGCCCTGTTCAGTTTGTCCTGAGCTTTGCTGGCTTTTTCGTTGCTGCTGCTGAACACCACAAACACCACGTTGCGGTCATTGAGCACCTGCTTCATTTGATTGACCAGACGTCGCTCCTCTACGCGTACCGCGTTGAGTACAGTGCCCGCGTCGTAGTCAGTCTGGCTGCGCACATCGACGGCCAGTTTCCCTTCCTTGAGCGCTGCTACGGCAACCGCTTGTTCGACATCACCTGCGGCGGCGCTACCGGTGCAGAGTAAGAGCCCAAGCGCTATCCATTTACCCATCACCAAATGCCTCCTTTCATAGATGAGCAAAGACTGGCACAGATAATCGTCGCCCGGTAGGGCGCAGTCGTCTGGGTTTACTGCTGCAAAGCCTGTCAGCCGAATAGACGAGTCATATTTGGCAAGATCAACAGCAGGGTAGTGGCGAACAAGATAAGCCCGGCTTGACGTACTTTCGAATGCTTAAACATGGCTATCTGCCTTTTTTTGTTATTCCTGAGCGACAAAAGCTCACCGAATGTATTGATAATGTTCGGGCAGCTGGCAAAGGTGTTTCTTTGAGCAACCGGTCCGGCAAATCCGCCGACAACCCGAGCGCCGCATATAGTTTTTATCGCGCTACTGTTGCTACAAAATTAACCTTAGAGTCCAAGGTCGTTGTTGTTTAGAACCATTTCGTATGTATGGCCAACTCATACGAATAACCAGTTATAGGAACTGCGGTTAACGGGGCGCATGTTCCCTTGCTAGACAGGTCGGGCATTTTTTCAGCCTGATTAGTGCCGACCTACCGTTCGTCGGTGTCGGAATATTCCTACGTCGGTCATTACTGTTGTACCAACCTTACAAAATACCGGTTGCTAAAAATGCACGCGGTACAGCGATGGTTCAGGTAATGATGCACAGACCCGGCAACCGGCGCTTGCCTTGGCATACCCGTTCAAGGCAGGCTTGGGCCGCGCACTATCGCCTTGACCGTTTCAGGTACTTTTTATGCCGCTACGCATCTGCATTCTGGAAACCGACGTCCTTCGCCCTGAGCTGGTGGATCAATATCAGGGGTATGGGCGGATGTTCGAACGGCTCTTCGCACGGCAACCCATTGCCGCCGAGTTCGAGGTCTACAACGTGATGCAGGGCGTATACCCACCGGAAGGCGAGCGCTTTGACGCGTATCTGGTGACCGGCAGCAAAGCTGACTCGTTTGGCACTGATCCGTGGATTCAAATCCTGAAAGTCTATTTGCTGGAGCTTTATCAGCGCGGCGACAAACTGCTCGGTATCTGCTTCGGTCACCAGTTACTGGCGTTGCTGCTGGGGGGTAAAAGTGAGCGGGCGAGCAAAGGCTGGGGCGTCGGTATCCATCACTACGAGCTGGCACCTGCCACGCCATGGATGACGCCGGCCATGGACAAACTGACCCTGCTGATCAGTCATCAGGATCAGGTCACCGCGTTACCGGAAAACGCTACGGTCATTGCTTCGAGCGAGT
This sequence comes from Pseudomonas quasicaspiana, assembly GCF_021147825.1. Lineage (NCBI taxonomy): Bacteria > Pseudomonadati > Pseudomonadota > Gammaproteobacteria > Pseudomonadales > Pseudomonadaceae > Pseudomonas > Pseudomonas quasicaspiana. The sequence continues at coordinate 49,549 of NZ_JAGTPI010000038.1, read as the reverse complement.
TCTGCCCGTTTGCGGCGTACCACATCAATGATCAGGTGTTGTGCTTCCAGGGACATCCGGAATTTATTCACGATTACTCCCGGACCTTGCTGGATATTCGCCAGGCCTGTCTGGGCGAGAAGGTTTACCAGAACGGTATCGCCAGCCTCGAGCATGACCATCACGGCCAGACGGTAGCCGAATGGATGATGCGGTTCGTGCAGCATAAAGCTGCGGTTTAAAGTGTGTTGCGCCCTCGCGGCTGAAGCCGCTCCTGTCAAACTACATGTATATCGCTGAATTGAAATGCATTTTGTAGGAGCGCGCTTGCCCGCGATCGCGTCAGCACAGGCGATATATGCACCGAATGACAGACCGAATCGCGAGCAAGCTCACTCTCATCAAGCCACATGCAAACCACTGGATTGAAATGCATTTTCTGTAGGATCTGCCGAAGGCTGCGAAGCATTTCTCCTGAAACATCGCGATCGCAGCCTTCGGCAGCTCCTACAGGTCCTATGTTTGCCTCGAGACGGCGCAGTGCCATCGACACCGGAGCTCCTACAGTATTCGTGTTTGCTGCGCGAGGCGGGCGCTCCACAGCTCCACCGGTTGGCGCGATGCCCCTACGGATATGCGCGGCTTCAAAGCCAGCCTGAACGCTTGAAGCTTGCGAACAGTCCGCCACACACCGTCGCAATCGTGCCCAGCACCACGTAATAGCCGTAGTGCCAGGTCAGCTCCGGCATGTTCTCGAAGTTCATCCCGTAAATGCCCGCGATGGCTGTTGGTACGGCAAGGATCGCAGCGTAGGCCGCAAACTTGCGCTGCACGATGCTCTGTCGTGACGACTCCAGCAGCAGGCCAATCTCGATGGTCTGACTGGCGATATCACGCAGGTTGCCCAAATCTTCCATTTGCCGCTTGACGTGAATTTCCACATCGCGGAAGTACGGTCGCATATTTTTGTCGATGAAGGGAAAGCTGAGTTTCTGTAGTTCTTCGCCGACCTCCACCATCGGCGCTACGTAACGCCACAGGCGCAACAGGTCGCGACGCAGACTATGGATGCGCTGGATATCGCTCTCTTTCAACGCCCCGGTCAGCACGCTGTGCTCCAGCTCTTCCAGTTCGCAGTGGATAGACTCTGTGACTGGCTGATAATTTTCCGTCACGAAATCCAGCAGGGCATAGAGCACAAAGTCTTCGCCATGCTCCAGCAGCAACGGTCGCGCTTCACAGCGTTGGCGCACCAGTCCATAGGACTTGGAGTGACCATTGCGCGAGGTGATGATGTAGCCCTTGCCGGCAAATATATGAGTTTCAACAAACGTCAGTTTGCCGTTCTCTCTGACCGGCGCGTAGGTGACGATAAACAGCGCGTCGCCGAAGGTTTCCAGCTTGGGGCGGCTGTGTACTTCAAGGGCGTCCTCTAGTGCCAGTTCATGCAGTTTGAACTGCTCCTTGAGGCTGCAGAGCTCAGTGGCAGTCGGTTGCTCCAGACCGATCCAGACAAAATGACCGGGTTTTGCGGCCCAGGCTGCGCCTTCTTCGAGACTGATATCGGTGACTTTCTTGCCTGCACTGTACACCGCAGCGGCAACGACTCGACCCATTTTGGTTTTGCATCCTGAAAGTGGCAGGGGATGCCCGGCAACGGGCTCACGAATAAGAGTCGGCAAAGCCCGCCGAGTTCGCGGGCTGTCTAACGTCTGGTTTGACAGGCGCCTGAAGTCAGCTCAACGAATGCTGCTGATCGGCTTCAATGGCCGCATCCAGCGTATCCAGCAGCGCTTTGCGCACTTTCAGCTTGGTGTGCTTGTGGGCGTTCATGTTGATCTTTTTCAGTTGCAGCGCGGCTGTGCGTGCGGCTTCAGTGAGCTCTTCGACGCTGACCAGCTTGTCGAGGAAGCCTGCATCCATTGCACCTTTGGGATCGAACATTTCGCCGTTGATGACCGAACGGTGGAAAGCCGATTTGCGCAGGCGATCCCTGGCCAGTTCGATGCCGACGTGGTGCATGGTCATGCCGATCTGCACTTCATTCAAACCAATGCTGAACGGCCCCTCGACACCGATTCGATAGTCAGCGGACAGCAGCAGGAACGCGCCTTTGGCGACCGCATGACCTGGGCAGGCGATGACGATAGGGAAGGGGTGGGCCAACATGCGTCGGGCTAGTGTCGAACCTTCCTTGACCAGACTGATGGCGGCTTCAGCGCTTGAGGTCATGACTTTCAGGTCGTAACCACCGGAAAGAATGCCGGGCTGGCCGGTGATGATCACCACCGCGCGATCTTTCACGGCTTGATCGAGCGCGCTATTGAAAGCAGCTACCACCTCAGGGGAAATAGCGTTGACCTTGCCGTTGCTCAGGGTCAGCGTGGCGATGCCGTCTTCCAGTTGGTAAGAGATCAAATCACTCATGACAATGTTCCTTGTTATTGACGTGAGCAGACGTTACCCACCCGCAAGGGGCAGGTAAAGCGATGACTACCGGGTCATTTTTTCTTTGAACGTCTGCTGTCAGTGGCAGCTTATAGAATCGCTGATCGGGCGCTGAACAATGCCACTTTGCCTACCACTTCAATGCTTACCTGAGCGAAGTGCAGTTCAAGCGCACTGCGCAACCCGGCCGCGGTGTCGCTGCGGTTACCGAAAATCCCTTTCTTGTTGTAGATGTCCATCAGCTTGCGGCCAAAGCCATTGTGGTCAGCTGCATCTCCGAGGATGGTGGCGCCGAACAACACGCCATTGTTTTTCAGGCAGGGTTTGAGGCTGGCGAACACCTGGGCCTTTTCGGCCATGGTGCCGGGCAGGCAATGCAGGAGATAGAACAGAGAGATCGAGTCGTAGCGACCATGCTGCGAGGCATCCAGCGGTTTGAACACATCATGCTGCAGGACTTGCGTGTCAGCGCGACCGAAGCGGTCTTTGGCGGCCTGAAGGCTGCTGGGGTTCAAGTCCAGCAAGGTGACGTGAGTGGTGTCCGGCAGGCGGGCTTTGGCCAGGTAATAACCGGTGCCGACACCCACATCCAGATGGCGTGCGCCCACATGACGATCGAAGAATGGCTGTAATACTTGCCGGGTAGGGCAGTGCCAGGCGAACTGGTTGGAAATGCCCAGTACCCAGGCGTCGTAAAGCTTCAGCGTCAGGGGCGAGTAAACGGCAGCCCCTGCTTCGGAGGATGTACTCATCAGTGCGCTACTCCTGAATGTCGTTCAGCTCGCAATATTCCGCCCAATCCATACCCAGCGCCTCTGCCACCTGCTGATGGGTGTCAAGGCGCATTGCCTTGAGTTGCTCAGGCGTTTCAGCGATCAATTGCGCTGCCAGCTCCCAGGGTTCGATGCCTTGTGCTTCCGCTTCATCTTCAAAGGCCCACTTGATCTGATCTTGTTGATCCTTGGCGCTCAGGCTCTGAATTTCATCGCGCAGAAGAGGATTGGTCTCAAGGTATTTAGCTTGAGTAACGTCGTTCCATTCGAGCAGATTCATCGGGTTCTCCGCAGGTTTGCAGCCAAGTCAGTATCTCCAGCACAACGCGCCAAAGAGACGGGAACGCGATTGTGCGTGATTGGGGGGTGAGCTGCCAGTGCCACCGGGCCTGTCACGTGGAATGGGGCAGCAGCTATCAGCCAGCCATCGCCATCCTCAGCGCCACTGCAGCCTCCAACAGTTTGTGTGCCTGAAGCGCAACGTTTGCCGACAATCCTTCGTCACCAGCCTCCTTGAGCATGACAACCAGATCCAGCAATTTGCCCACCTCTGTTTCAATATTGCGCACGGATTCCGAGATTTGATACCTGGGTGAATGTGCCATCGCTTTCGATCTCCGCCTTGCAGGATTCGAATATAAAGCAATGCTCCACAGGAAATCACCCCGGCCAGTATCTGCACGAGGTGAAACCCTGTGATCATGAGCTGGCGCCATGCGCGCAGAGGGGGATTTGCTTAACCGCATGAAAAATCTGAAAAAACCTTTGCGTTCGCAAAAGCTTTCGACTACATTAGCGCGCCTCGACAGACCAACGGTGTGACGAGATACGGTGAAGTGTCCGAGTGGCTTAAGGAGCACGCCTGGAAAGTGTGTATACAAGAAATTGTATCGAGAGTTCGAATCTCTCCTTCACCGCCAAATTAGAAACGCACGAAGCCCCTGAATTCATTGACGAATATCAGGGGCTTCGTGGTTTTCGTCATGTGAAAAAAGGCCCACGGGACGCTCCATGGGACAGATATGGGACAGACGCTATATTTTGAGGGCGTGCTCGAGCATGCCAATGACGTCCGGCCCGTCCTCATTTATCCAGGTGCCGTAGTGCTTGCGGATCATGCCGCCGTCGGTATGTCCCATCTGTTCTGCGATCCAATCAATCGAAGCAACACCACTACTGAGCAGTTGACTGGCATAGGTGTGCCGACACTGCCCTGGTCCGCGATATCGAACGCCCGCATGCTCCAGGTGGGTCTTGAAGAAGCGATCGCGAATGGTGAAGTCACTGACATGCGGTTCACCACTGGACGTGTTCAGAAACACGAAGTGCAGCTTGTGCTTCCTGACAGTCCTGTTGTCTCGCTCGACGATATCGACCGTATGCGACTTGCCGCCCTTCGTCAGTACCTGGAGCTTCTGCAGTGCATCGAGTGCGGGCGCCAGCAATCTGACCCTTCTGTTCGATCTACGTGTTTTAGTGACTCGATACGCACCACGGACCTTGGACCGCTTGAAAGTTACTGTGCCCGACTGCAGGTCGACGTCTTCCCAAGCCAATGCAATGGTTTCGGAAACGCGTGGCCCAGCCCACATCATGAACTGGACCATCAGCAACTCGTAGGTACGATTGGTCGGTGTAGCCAGGATCTGGGCAATCTCAGCGCGTGTGAACGGATCCGGTAGGGTCGGATCAGGAAGGCGCACATGAAGCCCCTCCGTGGGATCATGGGCCACTTTCTTGCGGGTGCGGTACAGCTTGAAGACTTGGCGCACATTGCTGATGATGTCGCGAATGGTCTTGTTGCTCAGCCTGGCCGAGAGGGTCACCTGAACCCACTCTTGTAAATCAAGGTGATCAATCTGATCGATCTGCACGTCCCCCCAACGAGGGCGAACATGGACTTCAGCCTTGTTCAGGTAGCCGCGATACGACGTTGCCGCGACGTTGTTCTTTTTGATATTTAGCCAAAGATCCAGATAGTGACCAAAAGTACTTTCGACCAACCTGGACGAGTTGGGGAAGTGACGCGAATAGTCGAACGTGCCGGACTGTATTTCGAAGTTGATAATTTCCACCAAACGCTTGGCATGCGCCACATTGGCGGGTGTGTTGCCACCTGGTAGGGACTCCCTGCATCTGGATCCTTCATGGTTGAAGTAGATCCGCACTGAGTTACCCCGAGCTTCGACGCCGCTCATATGTATCCTTACTCTGCAAACTGTATAGCGACATTGTGACGCTGAAAAAAAGAAAGGCCCGTTTCCGGGCCTAGTAGGGTAAGACTGGTCTTCTGGTGGACTTCAATCAATGTTTCTGGCGCTGCTCACGCAGGTGGGCATTCATCTCCTGCCGTCGCTTGCTACATTTTGCGTGGCTTCCCTGGGCCCGCCATTTTCCACACTGGTCACAAACGCTGGTGTGGTCGATGTTCCAAGGAAAGCGCCTGCCGTTTTCAGACATCGGCCAAGTCTCCTGCGGATGTTCTGGTAACTGCTGCAGCAAGAGCGTCCAGCAATAACTGCTGCCGCTGCTGGCCATCAAGGTATTGACGTAGAGCAAGGACGACCAGGCTATTCATACTGCAGACATTTTCCTCAGCCGCGGCCTTTACGCGCGGGCGCAAGTCATCAGGTAGGCGCACTACGAACTTGTCTGCCTCGCGGGACGGCGCAGACTTGATTGGTTTCGTACTTGGGATTGCCGAAAGTTGTTGTTCAAGTGCTTCATGAGCGATGGAGTTCATGACTTCGTTCTCTTCAAACATGGGAAAGTTGGCTGTGGGAGCGCGGAACAGGAGGCTTGGCCAGCAGGTTGTCCACTACTGCAGCGTCCCTTTCGGTCAGTTCGCCCAGGCTTCTGGCCATCGTGGCCAGACTTTCAAGCCGGGTCCTTGCGTCCGGTGTTTTGTGTACTTGGTAGCCAATCAATGCGGCACCGATCATTGCGGTGAACAGCAGGTGTTTGGCGGGTGTGTTAGCCTTCGCATCGCTGCCGCTTTGGTGTTGTGCTTGCATGGTGTTGCTCCTGGTGGTGGTCGGTGTCGGGGAGGTACGAACTCCTCGACGCCTTTCGGTTACCGGCATTTGCCGGCGTCAGTGACTGGTGGTTTGGCTCAAGCCTTGCGCACCAGGTGAATAACTAAATCCTCATACATCCCTTGGTCGTCGTCACAGGCTTGCCACTCAAGCACGGCCTGTACTTGGTCACGCGTGCAGTCGATGACCAGGATCTCTGTCTGCCCCCGGTCTGCTCGGACTTCGAGAATCGTTACCAGCCCGGCAGCACCATATGCTTCGGCGAACACTGTGTTGCTTGCGTAACCCATCGCTTCCATAACGCTGCCCAATCGCTTGATTTCCGCCAGTGAGGCATCGCTGGCCGGATCAGCAATCACTTTGATATGCATGTGGATCTCTCCTGTTCAGGCCTTGAACTGCCAGCACTTCACCGACTCTGGCGGCGGATTCACCAGGTTGTTCCGACGCTGAATGCTGCGAATCGCACTGTCCGTGGTTCGGTTCGCATCGATCAATTTTCGTGAACGGCAATCGCGCAGCAGTTGGCGTAGTGTGCCGACGTCGGCCAGTTTCTGGCGGTGTTCGGATGCGACTCGGGCGAACTCGTTGAGGTTGATAGCAATGACGTCGGACTTCTTGCTGTGATTGACGATGGGCTCGCTGCTGAGCGACTCCAGGTACTCGTAGACATTCCAGAACTCAATCACCTCGGGCAGGTCGAGGCTGATTGCTGACTGGCGTTCGTGCGCCATGCTGATCAGCTCTTTCTGAGTGGTCTCGATCATGTGGGCCTCCAGCGGCAACACCAGGGTCAAAGAGTCGAGGAGGGCGAGCATCATGCTGTGGTTCTTGATCACCCGAGCGGAAGCCAAAGTTCGTTTTGCACGCAGATGGTCGCGGTGGTGGGGGTAGCGCTCGGCGAACTTCTCCATAACCTTGGGCTCTGCCTGGATGGCTTGAACCAGAAAGTTACTGACATCCCTCATTTCCGCGTGATTGAGCGCGTCAGCAGCTGTACTGCTCTCAGGGGTGATGTTTGGTTTGGTGAAGTGCAGCTTGATGAAGCGGCTCAGGATCTGCTCTTCACCGGTTACCGCCGCGTTTTGAGCCATTGCGATCGTCGCCCGGAATTCTGGCTCGTATGTCTCGTTGGTATTGTTCTTAACGCCACGCGTTCCAAGCAGGCCGCCCCCGAAGAGATCCTTCAATTCGTTGGTGTCGAAAGATTTTTCGCTGTTCCGGTCGCCCTCTAGCAGCACGATCGGCATGCCAGCCACTTGGCCCATCGCACGGTTCCGGCCAGAGGCTGTGCCCTTCGACGGGTCAAACCCCTCGTAGGTGCGACCGAAGAGTTTCCAAAGGAACATCAGCAGAGTCGATTTACCAGCGTCTGATTCACCAGAGGCTTCTAGAAAGGGAAACGTCTCGTACTGAGCCCGGATCTGCTCGGCGAAAAGTGAGCCGAACCAGAAGGACAAAGCAACCAGACCTTTTGCACCAAAGCACAGCCATAGGCGCGGCAACCAGTCGTTGCTGTAGCTTTTCGCGTCTGGGTTGGGGTTGATTTTGACGTTCTTGATCAGGCACTTCACACGGCTCCTGCCGAACTCGAAATAATCCTCCGCGTTGGCCTTGTAAATCACGCCCTTGTGGCAGGCGATGTCATTGAAAATGTAGGCTTGGTGTTCCTTGCTGTATCCAACAAAGTCGATGGTCTCAACAGATTTGATTCCCTCGGTCTGCTGCATGACGATTTGATCAAGATGTTTTTGAGCGCCGAGCCAGGACGCGCTCGAATACAAAAGTCGTGCTTTGAACTCACTGCTGGAAGAGAACTGTTTCAGCGTGAAGGTGATTTTTTCAGAAGGGCCGTCGTTGGGTGGATCGATCCGCACGTAGTACCAGGCTTCTCCGGTTGATTCATTAACCTGCTTGTACAGCGCCTCGAAGTTACAGTTGGCCAAGAGGCGCAACGAAAGAACGCTATCCAGTGCCTTGCGCTTGGCTGCTTTGTCGTTGAGCAACTGGTCATCGCTGTCCTCGCTGTTGACGATTTTTCTCTGTTCCTCGTCCAGCTTGTGCTGATCGATTTTGGCCCAGTACATACGGTTGCCAAATTCGAAAGAAAACTCCGATTTCTTATCCGCTTCGTGGAGGAGTATCGCCTTTTCCCGGGGCGATTCAGCAAGCAGCAGGTCGCCATGGTGACGTGCGATTTTCAGATCATTGGTACGGCGCAGATCTCGCTTCTGTTTGTCGTCTTCAAAGTGCCAGCGCTGGTGCAGATTGTTCCAGTCGACTTTGCGACCTGGCTGCGGAATGAGTGCGGCCCTGCAGCTGTAGCCCATTTCACGGGCTTGCCTGACCCATTGCTTCGTGTAGCTTCTTGCCTGAGGCTCGTTATCTAGTGCCCAAACGAGCGTCGGCAATTTGCCGCCGCGCTGGCGCGACAGTTCCTTTAAGGCGTCGATCGGGAAGTTATTGCTAGACATAGCGGACACGGCATCAATGCCGTTGTGCTCCAACGCGATTGCGTCGAAGATTCCTTCGACAATCCAAAGCTCCTTGGTCGTAATCAAGTCCACGGATGGAGGGCACCACCAGCCGCCAGACGGGCTTTCGCCTTTCTTAAACCGAGCCTTCATCTTGCCGAAACGCTCAGGTCTGTCGATCAGACGTTCCCAGTAAACGCCCTTGTCCAGGGCGAAGCGCACGGTGGCTGTTCCAGCTCCGAGCTTGTCCGAGTAAAACGTCTCTTGGGTAAACCAACCAGTGATCCGCTCAATCAGAAAGCCGCGTCCGAACTCCAAGTAGGCACGAGCTGTTGCGTTGGGATTGTCGGAGGTTGATGGGGCCCGTTTGCTCCAATTGGAAAACAGGTCCTTATAGATCTCTTGAACTGGCATGCTGAAACCGCAGTTTGCTGGCCTACCGCAAATGATCATCCAAGGCTCGTCATGGCGTGCGTACAGCAGCCGGTCCTTGTGATGGCATTGCGGGCAGGTTCCGCCCCGCATGTACTTGGTTCCAGGTCGGTGCTTGAGTCCGTAATCCTGCTCGAGGTGCCGCAAGATATCTTCGCGTAGAGCTGCTTTCATGATTGCTTCACTGCTTTAAGGCTGTAGGACAGAGCCGCCATAAGGCGCTTTTGCGCTGCCATTGCCGGGACGTGAGCGAGGATTGCGCCGTGACGTAGGCCGTCCGCAACAAAACGGAATTGGTCGGCGTACCAGTGTTCGTTGAGGCTCAGACGGTACTGTTCACGCAGCGCTTCCAGCAGCGCTTGAGCTTCTGCTGGTGGCAGTTGGGTGGTGACAGTTAAGGCGTTTCCCATCGTGAAACCTCGAATTTGGGCGCAGCTCACCCAAACCCACGGGGTGTGGGGCAGGCAATGTGTTGGGTTGGGTGTTACGAGTTGGCTAAGCGGTAACGCCCGTTATCCGGTGCGTTGATGATTCGTTCGTAGATCAGGCTGACCGGGATTGCCCAGGCGTGGCCGGTTGTTGGGTCGACAATCACCGAATGGGTTGCTGAGCTGTTGAGGACGTCCAGACGTTGCCGATCGCGAATCACCGTCATGTCGCTGCAGGCCAAGTGGACCATTCGTTCGGCCATCTGAGTCAGAGCGTCGTAGTCAGCAACCAGGTGTTGAACTGCGCGGGCGAACAACTGCTGATCGTTGCCCAGGTGCTCGCACTGGTGACGCTCCAAGAATGCCAATGCGGCGGCTTTCAGCAGGTCCTGATATTCCTGTACTGCAGGCTCATTGTTCATTGGGCTTTCCCCGATTTGGCGCGGTACAGATCGATGGCAGAAAGCACTTCGGCGTGACGTGCTGCCATGTGCAGGTTGTGTGCGTTGAGGATGTGCTCGGCCTCGGCCTCGTTGATCACACCGTCTGCCAGTGCTTTGGCAATCTCTTGGTCGACACATCCACGCTTCGCCGCGACTTGAACTGACAGGGCGTACATCTCGACGTTATCCAGCTCGTCCGGATCCGGGACCGGAACAAACAAGCCGCCGTACATGCAGGCTACGTAGTTGGGGAAATGCTGCGTGCCCGCTTCCAGCTCCAGCTGATATAGCTGTGCGTCACTCAATGGGCGGCTGTTGTTGTTTTCATAAGCGTGGTTGTCGAACTTCTTCAACGCCAAGCCGATGCGTGCTGCAGCGCATTCGCGTCCGCCTGGATAGCTGCAGATGATTGCGCTTACAACTTCGCGACGGGTCCTTAGAACTGGGCTTTTCATGTTCTGCTTTTCCCTGCTGACCTGTGCCATTACTGTGCGATTACGCCGTCTTTAATGCCTAGCAATACTGCGGCGCGATGTGCCTCCCCGCGGCGACCCTTGAGCCTTCCGTTCAAAAGGTCGCTGACTAAATTTTTGTTCAGTCCATGTTTGCGACTGAATTCCGCGATGCTGACCCCCTTGTGATCTAGAGCGGCCCGGGCTTGCTCGGGCGTAACGGTGGCGGGCATGATGTGTACTCTGTTTGTTTGTGGTGGTTTCTGTTTGTCTGTGGTGATTCTTGGTCAAAAAAATGATCAGGTCAATAGGGTTGAATAAAAAAATGCTCATAGCAGATGGAGTCGGTGACCGCCTTAGGGAAGAGCGTGAGCGCCTGGGATTGAATCAAACTGAGTTTGGAACGCTATTAGGCGTCAGCAGGGGGACTCAAAAAAATTACGAGTTGGGAGCTAATTCCTTGGACCTGCGCTATGTGTCGGCACTAGCAGAATGCAAGGTTGACGCGGGCTATGTGCTCACTGGTGCTAGGTCGCTGCCTGCAGGAGAAGGGTTTAATGCTGAGGAAGCCGAGTTGATTCACCAATTCAGGCAGTTGCCTGCTGATGATCAAAAAACGGTTCGACGCATTGTTAAGTCGATGGCCGCCGAGGCGGTAGAGGTGTTGAAGTAAGGTTCGGTAACTCATGTAAAACACCTTCGTTGCAATTTCCAAAGGACGATTTGCCCCGATAACGTCGATTCAGCAATGCATTTAATGGAGAAATACGCATGTTGGATCGCACTAAAATTGAAGGCAGTTATCGTGAATCAGTTGTTTCTGAATGCGCCGTACTGACTGATCTAGAAGTTTCTCTAATTCAGCTCTATCGGCAGATGTCTCAACATAATCAAAAGCAAATTCGCCGCATTGCCGGATGTCTCGCTGACCCGAGCGACGCTGAGTAAGTCCGGACAAGTCGTCATGCGCGGCACTGAGCGCTGGCTTTAGCGGCTGGCGTTCAGCCTCGTCACGCAGCTCCCAACTGATCGAACAGCTCCCGCTGCTGGGACCGTGACAAATTCTTGAGGCTATCGAAGATCAACCGGTCCACGGCCTGTGCGGACGGGCTGAGCGTGTGCGAAAACGAAAGGTTCGCGACCCACGTATGACCGCACTTTGCGTCCAGGCACTGGCAGTACAGCTTTGCAAAGTCGATCGATAGCTGATCACGCGATGCGATCCGCCCCTTATGCCCGCACTTACAATTAATCCGCATCTCGTGTCCCTCCCCAGGGCCATCCAATAGCCACTATTTTGCCACAATATGTAGTGGCTTTCTCTCCGCTAGACGCCTTTGGTAGTGTTTTCCACTACATCTGGCGCTTATCTCCAGCCGAACCGCCTGTCTTCCCGCAAGGTATCGTTCACCTGGGTGAAAAGTTGACAGATGGGTCGAATTTCATTGCTCGTGTACACGCGATCTATCTTTTCGATATCGCCAAATCCAGCGCTGTTTTCCGGGATGATCCCCGCCAGTGCGGGGTTCATGCGCCAAGCTGCGATCACGTCGTTACGGGTGATGTTCTTCACCTTCTCCAATTCGTCTTTGGCCTGGAAATCACCCACTGGGATGATCTGAATGGCTTTCTCCGTCCCTCCGGGGATGTTCACGAACATTGAACGGAAGTTACCGACGCCCTTGCTTGCGGCCATCTGGGCGCGCAGCTCGTTTTCGTCTGCCTCACTCATGTTGGGATCGTTGGTGTAGAAGATGTAACCGGCGTGGGCACCGTTGCTGTAGTAGCGTCGGCGGAACAATGTGGCTGCTTCGTTGAGCAACAACGCCTGCATACCGCCGAGGTAGTCCGGAACGCCGTAGACGTTCTGTTCCACGTCGTAGTTGAAAACGTGCTCAACCTCGTACTGCTCGAATTCCTCTTCCTTGCCATCGGCCAGAAGCCTTAAGAAACCGCCATCGCGCTTGATCCGCATGTTGATGGCTGGCAAGTGCTCCATCTCGATGACTTCGCCAAATGCATTGCGGTGGCGGTACAGGTACATCTCCCCGAACACCATGTAATCCAGCGCCGCACAGCTCATCGTCCGTGTCGACACGCCCAGCGACGGAATAAATTCACGCAGCAGCAGGTTGCGCTTGAACCCGGGAATGGCTCCGTGGTGTGCATTGGCCCGTAACAGTTTGGCCAGGCCTTGGCGCGACACCGGCGGGGTGTACAGACGACCGTCGTGACTGGCGAACACGCCCAAGTACTGCCCGATGTTGTCGGTCAGCACCTGTTCCGGTGCTCCGAATGAAAAGGCCCGCATTGGCCCGGTTGCCGGTTTTGCCTGGTGCTTTGCTGTTTGACGAGCCATTGTTTGCTGATCCACTGAGTGTGTAGCGGCTGGTCCGCTGCTTGTTGGTATTGAGGGGTTCATGGGCCAGGGCATGCATGATTGCCCAAGCCACATCTGCGTGACCTGTGGCGTCGGTGCGCGATGCGCTGTAGGTGATCTGTCCGCTGCCGGTAGTGCCACGCTTGATCGTCAGGAACGCCTGGGCGACATCGTTCCAGCCTGCGTCCCACTCGATCCGGCTGCCGACGATCGTGTCCTGGGCCTTGAGTACCAAGGCGTTCTTGGTCTCAAGGCTGTAGTGGATCGAGGTCGCACGCGGATAGAAGTCGCGCACCATGTCAAACACGCCATACCCAATGCCGGTGGTATCGATTCCGATGTGCTGGACGTTGAAGCGCTCCGTAAGGCGCTTGACCTGCTCGGCCTGGTACTTGAACGACTGCCCACGCCAGCTGTGTTTCTCCAGGATCCGAAACTTGCCCCCGTCCTCGAGCGGCGGTGCGATAACCACACAGGTCGCATCGTCCCGGGTTCGGCTGGGGTCGTAGCCGATCCACACCGGGCTGTTGCCGAATGGGCGCGGGTCGTCGGGATCGTAGTCGGTCCACAGCGCCAGATCGGAGTAGCAGCGTTCCAGATCTTTAAGTGCGAACACGCTTTGGGTGCTGTCGATGAATTTGCACATGAACAGCTGTTCAAATCGATCGTCGTCGTACTCCAGCTGCAGCTGCTCGAGGTCGAACCGATCGCAACCGCCTGCGATCGCGTCCAGGATGGTGATGACCTTGCGCCATTGCCCGTCCGGACACAGTGCCCCGGCCGCGATCTGTCCGTCACTTGGCCATGGATCCTTTGCGGTTTTCTTCTTGCTGTTGCGGAATTTCTCGCCGGTCCAATGCGGATAAGCCTGGTGGCTGACCGCGCTGGGTGTAGAGAAGTAGGTTTTGCGCCATTTCTTGTGGGTCGCCATGGCGCTGGCCACGGTGTTCAGTTTGTCGAAGTCGCGGATCCAGAAATACTCGTCCACGTAGACATGGCCGTGGTGGCCCTGGGCGGTGCTGCTGTTGGTGCTGAGAAAGCGTAACTCTGCCCATGGCTTACCGTCTTTGCTCAGCACGATCGGGTTGCCGGTCAACTCAAGGCCGAACCACTCCTGGGCGAACGCGATGATGTAGCTGCGGAAGATTTCCGACTGGGCGCGGCTGGCCGACAGGAAAATCTGGTTGTCACCGGTTAACACTGCATCCATGAATGCTTCGCCAGCGAAGTAGTAGGTCAGGCCCACCTGGCGGCTTTTCAGGATGTTGCGGGTCCGCGATATAAACGGGTTGATCTTCGCGGCGAACAGCTCTTTCTGATAGCCGTACATCTTGCTGATGAACTTGTCTAAAAAGTCCACCTCGGTTAGTTCGCTTACGTCGTTCTTAGCCGCTTTCTGTTTCTTTTTCCCGCCTTTGTCGCCCCGATCGCCTTTGTCCCGCCGCTCGCTGCGTCGCTCGTCACGACGGTGGCCACCGTCCTCAATCGGATCATTCGCCGGTACAGGCGTGGGCTTTGCGCATTGCTTGGCCAGGCGCTCACGAATGGTCGTCAGTTGCCCCAGTTCGTCCAGTTCGCCCTTGGTCAGGCTCCCGGGTTTGTCCAGGAGCAGGGTGATGCGCCGGCTGACTGCGGTTAGTGGTTCCTCGTCGGTCAGCATGTCCTCCCAACAGCCCTGGCGGATCCAGTAGTAGACGATCCGAACGCTGGGCAGGTTGAGCTGCGCCTGAATTTCCTTCGCTTTGCAGCGTCGTAAAAACAGGCGTTTGGCGGCTTCTTTAACTTCGGTTGAGTAGTACATGGGCCGCAGTCTATGCGGCGAAAACGCTGGAAACGCGGGGTTAAAATCCGTGTTTCTCCTAGATCCTGAAAATAGGACCAAGGCAAAAGTTAACTGATTGTTGGAGGGTCTGAGGCTCCCTATCTTGGCGGCTCAAACCCACCGATTGAGCGCAGTTAACGCCCATGCCCCGTTCCCTTGTTTCGTTCTGGAAACGTGTCGCCACCAGCGGCCCGACCGTTGATGGTCGCGTAATCCTTCCCCAGGAACTGCGCGATATCGCTGAGACGTACAGCACCTCTACTTACACCGCCGTGATCTGGTGTGACCACGAACGCTGGTATGGCTCGCACGGCTCCGTGTTTGCGGTGCGCCTGCTTGAGGGCGTCGAAGGTCTGGAGCCTGGTCAGGTCGCACTGGAAGCGCAACTGAAGCCCAACGACAAGTTGTTGTGGCTCAACGACCAAGGCGAAAAGCTGTTTACCAGCATCGAAATCACCCCGGATTTTGCCAACACGGGCAAGGCCTACCTGACCGGCCTGGCTGTTACAGACGAACCCGCAAGCCTGGGCACTCAAGAACTCTACTTCTCCCGCAAGACCGGCAAGCCAGTGCATTACGCCGCTGCTGTGCCTCTTGGCGCGTTGAAAGAAGAGGAGCCAACCGGCGAGATGGCAAAGCTGTTTGGCATGTTCAGAAGCCTGTTCAAAAGCTTCGGTATTGACGAAGTGCCTGACGAAACCACCCCGAAAAATCCCGAAGAGAAAACCCCAATGGATGAAACCACCGGCACGGCGCTCAAGGCGCTGCGCGACCAAATCCTGATCATCGTTGCAGGTCTGGACACCGTGATCGAAGCGGCTGCAGCCGCAGCCCCTGAACCCGATGCGGCGCTGACCGATGACGTGCAGGCGGCGGTCGATGAGGTTGTGACCAACGCCGAAACCGAGTTCAACCGCAAGCAGCAGGCCAAAGGCAACCAGTCATTGGCCGCCAGTCTCGCTGCGCTGCAGAAAGAATTCAGCGCCCTGAAGGACTCGCCCACCGGCCGTAACCTGTCTAAAACGACAGGCGCTGGCGACCAGAAAAAGCGGGTGCTCTGACATGGCTCAGTCTCTTAGCGCCTATGGCGCGAAAATGTATGCGCAGCTGCAGCTTGCCATCGCTGAAAGCTACGGCGTGGACCTCTCCAGCAGGATGTTCAGCGTCGAACCCTCGATTGCCCAGGAGCTGAACGAGGCGATCACCGCCAAGTCGGACTTCCTGCAGCGCATCAACGTCGTTCCAGTCACCGAGATCAAAGGCCAGAAGGTGTTTCTCGGCGTTTCCGGACCTGTCACCGGTCGCACCAACACCAAAACCAAGGATCGCGAAGCCAAGGACGCCTCGGCTCTCGACTCCGACATGTACGAGCTTTCGTCCACGGAATCGGATGTTGGTCTGCCTTACGCGAAAATCGATGCGTGGGCGAAATTCCCGGACTTCCACCAGAAGTACTCCGCTGCCGTTCAGAAACAGATCGCGCTTGACCGCATCATGGTCGGTTTCCACGGTACCCACGCCGCAGCTCAGACGGATATTGATGCATTCCCGATGCTGCAGGACGTGAACAAGGGCTGGCTGCAGATCGCTCGTGAGCAGATCCCTGAACAGGTGCTTAAAGAAGGCAAGGTTGCTGGCAAAGTCACTCTCGGCGTTGGCGGTGACTACGCGAATCTTGACGCTTTGGTGCATGACACCAAGCAAATGGTGGACGAGCGTCTGCGTGATGGCGGTGACCTGATCGCGATCATCGGCTCTGACCTGCTGGCAGCTGACAAGGCCAAGCTGTACTCCAAGCAAGGCGATGTGCCCACCGAGAAAGAGCGTATTGAAGAAGCCCAGGTCATTGCGACTTATGGCGGCTTGCCAAGCTTTAGCGTGCCGTTTTTCCCGGTCAATGGTGTGGTCGTCACCAGCTTCGACAACTTGTCGATCTACTTCCAGGAGTCCAGCTGGCGCAAACAAACAATCGACAACCCGAAACGCTCTCGCGTCGAGGATTACAACAGCCGTAACGAAGGCTATGTGATCGAGCAGCTCGAGAAGTTCGCGATGACCGAAAACGTCGAACTGGTGACCGCGTGAGCCTGGCACTGGCGCACAAGCGCCGCTTGAAAGCTCTAGGTCCAGCGGCAGCTGTCGCCGGTGCCGTCGCGACCGTCTACTCGGCGGAAACAGCTCTCAACAGTCCGGCCAACGCCAAGAAACATCTGCAACTGATGGTTGATGCCTTGAATGTCGATTTGGACCGGTTGAGTTCGATCGACAGCCTGGAACTGCGTCAGCAGCTCAAGCGCGACGAGCTGCTGCCCAAATACCTGGACTACGTACAGCGTTACCTCGATTCGAAATTGATTTTTCCGAACCCGGTAATGATGCAAGTCCTGGTCTGGCTATTCGACACCCAGCAATTCACCTCGGGCCTGCAGCTGGCCGACGTGGCGATGCTGCAGGAGCAGGAAATGCCGGAGCGCTTCAAGCGCAACGTGCAGACATTCGTTGGCGACCAGGTGATCGACTGGGCCGAGGCCGAATACAAGGCCGGTCGTAGTCCTGAACCTTACGTCTCGGATCTGCTGCACCTGGTCGACGGTGAATGGCAGCTGTTCGAGCGAATTCCTGCTCGCTACCACAAGTTGCTGGGGATCATTTCCCTCGATCTGGAGGAATGGTCTCAGGCCATCGATCACTTTGAACGAGCGGTTGAGCTGTATCCCGAGATCGGCGTCGGAGTTCGCCTGGACGCTGCACGTAAAGCGTTGAAGAAAGCCGAGCTGGCCGCAGTAGAAACCCCACCAACCGAATAACCGACTACCCCCCCGGCGAGAAACTGTGGATGTGAGCCAGCCACTTGTGGCCCTGACCCACTGAAACAGTTTCCTCGCCCCTATTCGAGCGCCCAGCAATGAGCTTTTCAGGTAAACCCACCACCCTTGTGGAACAGATCATCGAGAACGACGGCTTCTGGCCGAACCTCTCCGTGCTCGAGTTCCAGAAGGGTTACCGCCTCCCGGCGGAATACCTGGGCGAGATGCTGGCCGCTGATTTGTCCATGGCCATGGTCGAGGTGAATACCGACCTGGCCACGCTAAAAGCGCGCTGGCAGGGCGCTGGCGTGTCAAACGTTGAATCCGCAGACACCACCATCCTGCCAGAGCGCACCCATCAAACGGCGACCTACAAACGGGCCGTGTATTGCCGCGCCAAGGCCAGCCTGCTGACCCAGTTCGCAACTGTGAACCGTCGTGAAAGCGCCGAAAACATCGGTAAAGAACTGCCCGAGCGATCGGAGACCTTTCTGGCATTCAGTCAGGCCGCTGTGCGATCGCTGCAGGGCCGTGGCCGGATTACGGCGGCGCTGCTGTGATCAAGTTGAAGGCGTTGACCGCCTACCTGATCGAATGCGCCCTCGTTACTCCCGAACAGCTCGATAGCTGGACTGACCAGGTGCAGGTTGAGTTGATCTGGAAGCCGGACGAGAACGGCATGCGCATGGGCGACATGAACTACGGCGCGACCATCGTGCTGGAGCGTTTTGCCGATAACCCGGCCCGGCTCTTTGCCCTGGTCGGCAGTTGGTTGGAAACCTACGACCAGGACCGTGACGGCCTGCCTCAAGTCGTGTTTGACGTGACCATGTTGGACAACGATCTGGCGGACGTCGACATCAAGCTGCAGTTCACCGAGGCGCAGTACCTGAGCGAGGACGATGACGGCGAGATCAAGGTCGGCGATAAGTCCTATTCCTTCAAGCCCTACGAGCTGTGGGTTGCCGAAGAAGGCGAGGTGACCAGCCGTGGCGCGTAGCACGTTTGAACGCGATGTACGCGGCATGCTCGATGTCGACAAGCAACTGGCCTTGCTAGAGCTGCGCCCCCAGTTGCGCCGCCGTTTGCTCAACAACGTCAGCAAGCGCGTGCGCAGTGCCAGCCGCAAGCGGGTCCGTGATCAGCAGAACCTGGACGGCACGCCGTTCGAGGCGCGCAAAGGCTCGTCCAAGGGCAAAAAGAAAATGGAGTCCGGGCTGGCCAAGCTGCTGGAGGTCACCCGGCTGGACGCTGACGAGGCCGAACTGGGCTGGCGCAACGCGCTGACCCGCTGGGTTGCGACCCAGCAGCACAACGGCGTTTCCGAGCGTCGTACCGCCGCCCAGATGCGCCAGTGGAACAAGGTTCCCGAAGGCCTGGCTGCGACCGAAAAGCAGGCCAAGCGTCTGCGCCGTCTCGGTTTCAATGTCCGCCAGGCAGGCAAGAAAACCCTTACACGTCCGTCCGTGGCGTGGATTCAAGAGCATGTGAACTACGCCAAGGCGGGTCTGCTGATCCGCATCCTGGACGACGAACAATCCGAATCTTCTGGCGCGCAGAGCTGGGAAATAACCCTGCCCAAACGCCAGTTCCTCGGCCCCGGTACCGAAGCGGAAACCACCGCACTGGTGAACCTGGTGCTGGAAAAAATCCTTAATTCTCAACGTTAACGAGGCACTGCATGGCACTCGGCAAAGTCAGCGTCAACAATCTCAACCTCAGTCAGGGCGCTGTCACCCAGGTCGAGAACTATTTCATTTTCATCGGTCCCGGCCCCAAGAGCCAGGGCCAGGTGATCGCACTCAACACCGACAGCGATCTGGACGTGATGCTCGGCGTTCCGGCCAGCGCGTTGAAAACGCAGGTGACGGCGGCGCGCCTCAACGGTGGCGATCGCTGGGCATGCCTGGCCATCCCGACGGGTGCTGACAAGACCTGGCAGGACGCGCTCACCTCTGCGCTGCAGCACAACTATTCGTTTGAAGCCATTGTGATCTGCACGCCAGTGACCGCTGGTGACGAGCTGGAGGACATGCACGAAGCAGCGATCGGCCTGCAGAACACTTACGGGCGTCGTGCGTTCGTCATGGCCTCGTCGGTGGGCATCGAACCGACCATGACCTGGTCGCAGTACACCACCGCCCAGAAGGCAATCACCGACGGCATCGCCGCGCCGCGAGTTCTCTGCGTGCCGCTGTTGCACGGCAATGATCTGGGGGTGCTGGCCGGTCGCCTGGCTAACGCGGCTGTCAGCATCGCTGACAGTCCGATGCGCGTGGCCACCGGCGCTGTGATGGGGCTGGGTGACATTCCGGTGGACTCCGAGGGCGTACCGCTGACGTCTGCCGTTCGCTTCGAGCTGGACAAGTCGCGCTTCTCGGTCAGCCAGACCTACCCGGACTACGAGGGCGTGTACTGGGGTGACGGCAACATGCTGGACACCCCGGGCAGCGACTTCCTGGTGATCGAGTACCTACGGATTGTCGACAAGGCCGCCCGCCAGGTTCGCCCGCTGCTGATCCGTCGTGTGGGTGACCGCAGCCTGAACAGCAGCGCCGCGAGCATGGCCAGCAACAAAACGTACCTGATGACCCCGCTGCGTGCGATGGCCAAGTCCACCAGCTTTGCCGGTCGCGTGTTCCCGGGCGAGATCGAGACGCCGTCTGATGACGCAATTGTCCTCACCTGGAAGAGCAAAACAGCGGTCGAGGCTTACATCAGCGTCCGTCCTCTCAACTGCCCGAAAGACCTGACCGCGAACATCGCGCTCGATCTTTCCACTCCGGAGTAAACCCCCATGTCTGCAAAGATTGGCGGCAAGAACTTCGACATTACCTTGGGCGATCTCGCCATTCATGTCGAAGCCTGCACCCTCGATATCACCGATAACACCGCCGTGGCGCAAACCCGGGGCGTACCCAATGGCCATGTGGATGGCGACGTGGCTGCTGCAGGCGAAATGGAGCTGGACACCACCAACTTCAATCTCCTGATCGAGGCGGCGAAAACGGCCGGCAGTTTCCGGGAGTTGCCGCTGTTCGATAACGTTTTTTTCGCCAAAGCAGGCGAAGAGGAACTGCGCATTGAGGCGTTCGGCTGCAAGTTGCGCCTGTCCAGCCTGCTGAGCATCGATCCCAAGGGTGCGACCAAGAACACCCACAAGATCCCGTACGACGTCACCAGTCCGGACTTCGTGAAGATCAACGGCGTGCCGTACCTGGCCTCGTCTGAAATCGAAGGGCTGACCTGATGGTGTGCCCGTTCGATCGCGCCCAAGCCCTGGAACAGCGGCAACGCGACCAGGCCATAGCGGCCCAGCTTGCCCGCTCGCGATCCAGCGGGCCAAGCCTGACCCATTGCGAAGATTGCGACAAACCCATTCCGGCAGCGCGTCAGGCGCTGGGCGGCATGACTCGTTGCGTGCCGTGCCAGACCATTTGCGAGAAAGAGGCTCATCGATGAGCGCGAATCAGGTTGCTCAAGACACCACGATTGCGGTCATCAAGGTCGCGCCCGCCATCGGTGTAGCCGCCACGGGTGCCACGGGCACAGTCGACTGGACGTCGGTGGCCTACATGCTGACTGCGTTGTACATGGTCCTGCAGATCGTGTTGCTGGTTCCCAAGTACCGCCAGATGCTGCGCGATTGGAAGCAAAAGCCATGAGCCTGCGCGGACAAATTATGAGGGGCGCACTGGTGCTCTGCAGTTCCAGCCTGGTGCTGTTTCTGGGCACGTGGGAAGGCAACGGCCAGAACGTCGTTTACCCGGACCAGCTGGCCCGTGGACTGCCTACGGTGTGCAAAGGGATTACCCGACACACCAGCCCGTATCCCGTGGTGGTGGGTGACTTCTGGTCGGATGAGCGCTGCGCCGAGGTGGAACACCTGGTGATCGAAAAGGGCCAGTTGACCCTGGCCGACTGCCTGACCAATCAGGCGATCGGGCAGAACACCTTCGACGCGCTGTCCAGCCATGGCCACAACTTCGGCAACCCGACCACGTGCGCCAGTCGTGCCGTGGGCCTGATCAATGCCGGACGGATTGCAGAGGGCTGCAGGGCATTGGCCTGGGCACCGGACGGCAAGACACCCGTGTGGGCCTACGTCACCGATGCCCAGGGCAAGAAATCGTTTGTGCGTGGCCTGCACGCCAGGCGCTTGGCCGAAATGGAGCTGTGCCTGAAATGACGATCACCCCAATGCGCTTTGTATTCGCAGTCCTGCTCACGGCGCTGATCCCGCTGTTCTTCTTCGTCCAGGTGGTGAAGGAACGGAACACGGCCGTCCACGAGCTGCAGCAGGCCAAGGCCGATGTGAACACCTTGCTCAACCACGCGAATTTGATGGCTCAAAGGCTCGCAGCTCGTGATGCGATCGACCTGAAACGTACCCAGGAACTTAAAGATGCGCTCGATCAAAACCAGTCTCTGCGCCGCGATGTTGACGATGGCAGTCAGCGGCTGCTCGTCAAAGCCCGTTGTCCCGCCCCAGGACTGCCCGCTGCCGCCGGAACCGCCAGCCTGGCTAATGCTGGATCCGCCGAACTCGCAGCAGACGCTCGACCGGATTATTTCACCCTCCGAGACCAGCTCGCCCTCAGCAAGCAAATGATTCTCGGGCTGCAGGACTACATCCGCCAGGTCGCGCTGCGCGCACCGGCAAAACCCTGATTTTTCTCAAACCACTGTTAACGGATAACACCATGACCGACGTAAACCGCGACATCACCCTGGAAATCAAAGGCACCGACTTCGTATTCCACCTGACCCCTCAGGACGTGACCAAGTACTTCAACGCCACCACCCAGGCCAACAAGGTCGCACCGGCCAACAACTTGCTGTCGGGCACCATCAAGCAGGAACAGAAGGCCGACCTGAAACCGTTCCTGGCTAACCCGGTGACCGTGATGGAGCTGGCCGGTGCGCTGCTCGAGGAGTACTCGCCTGATATCGGTCTGGTCGTAAAAAAGTCCTCGAGCACGCTGAGCGCTTAAACGACGACGCTCTGGGCCAGTTACTGGCCCTGACCAACCGCTGGCTACCTGGTACTGAACCGACCATCGAGAACATGGGGGTGGCCAAGTGGCTGGAGGACGAACACTGGAGACGCATGGAGATTGCCGTTGCCAACGGCATCGCCCATGCGCTGAACGGATAAAACCCCATGGCTGACCGCAGTGCCCGCTTGGCCTTCATCCTGAGTCTGACCGACAAGGTCAGTGCTCCATTGGGCAAGGTCAAAACCAGCTTCTCCGACCTGGCCACCCAGGGCGAAGCCAACATCAGGCAGATGGGGCTTGGCTTGGGCGGGATGATCGGTGCAGCCAAGGGCATCAGTGAGTCCCTGGAACCGGCGCTGGAAATGAACCGCGCCCTGGGCGAAGTCCGATCGCTGGGCGTTGCCGAGGACGCGCTGACCTCCCTGAATCAAAAAGCCCTGGAGTTCTCCACGAACTACGGGACCAACGCCCGGGATTTTGCCGCTTCGGCCTACAGCATTTCGGGCGCGATCAAGGGACTGGTAGGCACTCAGCTGGCCACCTTCACCAACACCAGCAACCTGTTGGCCAAGGCGACCAAGTCCGACGCCGATACCATGGGCGCGTACGTCGGCACCATGTACAACCTGTTCAAGACCTCGGCCGATTCCATGGGCAAAAGCCAGTGGGTCGAGAAGCTGGGCGGGCAAACGGCGTTGGCCGCCCAGCTGTTCCGCACCGACGGCGCGCAGCTCAAGGACGCCTTCAAGGAAGTCGGCCAGATCGCCAATACGGCGGGTGTCGATATCGCCGAGCAGTTCGCGGTGATCGGCACGCTGAGCAGCACCATGGAAGGCGGCGATGCGGGCGGCCTGTACAAGTCGTTCTTCGAGAACATCGGCTCGGCATCGGAAAAGCTCAAGCTGAAATTCACCGAACAGAACGGCCAGCTGATGCCCATGGCCGACATTCTGGCGAAGCTGGAAGGCAAATTCGGTGATCTGAACAGTGCCGCAGCAGGCGCGAAGCTGACCGAGGCATTCGGCGGGGAGGGCGCACGCGTCATCACCGCGCTGGCCAAAGACACCGACCGGTTCAAGAGCAGTCTGGATCAGTTGGGCAAAGTCCGCGGACTGGAAAACGCCGAGAAGATGGCCAAGGCGATGGTGGATCCGTGGCAGCAGTTCGGCGCCGCTGTTGTCGCGCTGCGTGTGTCGTTTGGTCAGGCGTTGATTCCGATGCTCACGCCGTTGATGGACAAGCTGGTCAGCATTGCCTCTACGCTGACCCGCTGGACGCAGATCTTCCCGAACATTACCCGGGTGATCGGTGCCACGGTGTTGATCATCCTCGGCCTGGTCGCGGCGATGTCCGCCGTCACCCTGGTGGTGGGTATCAGCAAGATGGCATGGCTGGGCGCGCTCACCGTCTGGAAGCTGCTCAACTGGCAGGGCTACAAGTCCATTGCCATGTTCATCTTTCACACAGTCATGGTCGCCGGATTCGTGGTCGCCCTGATTGCCATGTACACCTGGATGGCCACCGTCAGGGTCGGAATGATGCTTTGGCAGGGTGCGATCTGGCTGGTCAACGCCGCGCTGATGGCCAACCCGATCATCCTGATCGTTGCGGGGATTCTCGCCCTGGTCGCTGTTGTGATCGCGGCGGTTGTGTACTGGGACCAGTGGACCAGCGCGCTGATGAACACCGCCGCATTTCAGTGGATCCAGAAGCAACTTGATGGGCTGAAAAGCTGGTTCGGCACGATCGGCGGCTGGACCGGCATGGCCAAATCCGCATGGGACGGCATCGTCGGGATCTTTCGCAACGCCATCAAGGGGTTGATCGACATGATCAACAAGATCCCAGGCGTGCAGATCGATGCGAGCTTCGGGGATCTGCCGCAGCCACCGCAACTGCCGGGTATGACCGCGCCTCTGGTCACCACACCTTCACTCGCTGAACAGACCGAGCAAGCCCGCAAAAACATGAACGCCGGTACCGGGGGCGGTCTGTCGCCTGCGCGGCCGAACGCGGTACCGCCTGGCGGGCTGCTGACCAGCATTCAGAACAACAACAGCAGCCAGACCAAGGGCACGCACATCGAAAACATGAACATCAACACAGCCAAGCCTATGACCCCTCTGGAGCTGGAAAACATGATGGCGATGGGGGTTGGCGGATGAGCGAATACATCGATTTGCTGATCGCCGACAACGACCTGGTACTGGATCTGTCGCAGCAACCCACTCTGGTGGACGACCGCGCCTGCATCGCCCAGGACATCGCCCACATGATCCGCGACAGCGGGTTGCTGGTCACGCTGGTGGCTGAGCGCTCAACGCTGCGTCAGCGCGACTGCATCCAGCAAATGGAGCTGCTGGTGGAAGACGACGAACGCCTGGTACCGGGCACGGCGCAAATCACCCAGGTCGAACCGGGATTGTTCCTGGTCACGGCCACCACCCTGAAATTCGGAACCCTTGAGGTGAACCTGTGAGTGACGTTGATTTTAAGCAGGCGCTCACTGACGCCGGTATCCCAACCACCGAGGCAGGCCTGCGCGCTGCGTGGGAGGCTGAAGTAGTCGCCCAAGGCGCAAAAGTGGCGAACACCAGTGCGTATTCGCCGTTCTGGCGGGTGGTGACGGCGCTCATCACCAAGCCGGTGATGTGGATCCTGCAGTTCCTGATCACGACGGTGCTGCCGAACTTCTTCGTCAAAACCGCGACCGGCACCTGGCTGGAAATGCTGGCCTGGGCGGTGAACGTCGAGCGCAAAGGCGCGACCAAGGCCAGCGGCCTGTTGCTGTTCACTCGCACTGCTGCAGGCGGCGCACTGGTGGTCGAGGCCGGTACCGTGGTGCAGTCCGCCTCGATCAACGGACACGTCTACCAGTTGGTGACCACCGCCCAAGGCGTGTTTGCCGATGGCCTGATGCAACTGCAGATCCCGGTCGAGGCGGTGGAAAGCGGATCCGGATTTAACCTGGCCCCGGGTTACTACGCGATTTTGCCGGTACCGGTACCGGGCATTGCCCAGGTGGTAAACAACGACGGCTGGTTGTCGGTACCAGGTGCGGATCCGGAGCCGGACGACGAGCTGCGCCTGCGCACCCGTAACCAGTTTTCGGCGGTCAATCAGTGGCACACCGACTCGGTGTACAAGGCCATGATCTCGGCCTTCCCGGGCGTACGTCCGGATGGCGTGTACTTCGAGCACGGTGCCCCGCGTGGCCCGGGCAGCGCCAATGCCTATGTCTTGTTCGAGGCCGACGTGCCCGCCGCGACTTACCTGGAGCAGATCAACGCGCACATTCGTGACCAGGGCAACCATGGGCATGGTGATGATCTGCTGGTGATGACTATGCCGGAAACCTTCCACACGCTGCAGCTGCAGATCTGGCCGCTGTCGACGCTCACGGACGTCCAGCGCGAAACCCTGCAGGCCAACGCCGAGCAGTTCATTCGCGCCGCCTTCCGCGAAAGCACCGCCGCCGATTATCAGCCGACGCTGACCTACCCGCAGTCGCGCTTCTCGTTCAGCCGCCTGGGTGAAGAACTGCACCAGCAATTCCCTGGCATTGAGTCGCTGCACTTCACCACGGCGGACATCGTGTCGGAGCTGAGCATTCCCCGCATCGAGTCGCTGCAGGTGGTGCTCAATGATTAAGCTCAATTTGAAGTTCTGGCTGGCCGGTACCGAGCTGACCAAGATCAAGGACGCCGCCCAGTCCTGGTGGGAGCGGGTCGAACAGTGGCTGGGCTGGCCACTGCTGCAGCTCGATGCCGAGACCTGTCACCCGGTCATGCTCGATCTGCTCGCCTGGCAGCGGGACATCACGCGCTTCAAGGGTGAACCCGAAAGCCTGTATCGCCTGCGCGTAAAGCACGCCTTCATCAACGCGGTCGACGCCGGGAGCACGGCCGGGATGAAACGCATCCTGGTGCGCTTGGGCGTTGGCTATGTCGAGATCGAGGAGCGTCAGCCCGACCGTGACTGGGACGTGGTGTTACTGCGTTTCTCCGACTCTCAACTTTCCCAGAACCCCGAGCTGCTGCGTGTGCTGATCCAGCAATACGGCCGCACCTGCCGCCGCTACGACTTCACGACCATCACCCCGATCCAGCTGACCGTTGGCATCGTTCACTTCAATGACGACCAGCAGACGCTGGTGGCCAGCCTGTAGGAGTTCCCATGGCAGCCAGCATTACCCTTGCAGGTGAAAACCTGATTGCTCAGAAACAAGCCGCAAACGCGGGCCTGAAAGTGGCCCGCTTCATTTTTGCCAACGTTCCAGGACTCGACACCAGTGCCCCGGTCGATCGCGCTGCCAGCAAACCACCAGCGGCGCAGATCGTCCTTAGTTACCTGATTCCGGACGAGAACGCCGGTTACGTAAACCCTAATCAGGTCGTGTACAGCGCGCAGATCGGTTCTGACGTAGGAGATTGGGACTTCAACTGGATTGGCCTTGAAAGCGCCGAGGGCACACTGTTCGCCGTGGCCTATGTGCCAATCCAGCAAAAGCGCCGCAATATCCCGCCGCTGCAGATCGGCAACAACGTGACCCGTAACTTCCTCGTCGTGTTTGACGGGGCCCAGGCGCTGACCGGCATCACGATTGACGCAAACACCTGGCAGCACGACTTCACGGTGCGCCTGGCGGGCATCGATGAGCGCGAACGCCAAAGCAACCGCGACGTGTTTGGTCGGGCCTGTTTCTTCGGCAGCTCCCTGCAGGTAGAAAAGGCCGGCGCGACGTACCAGGTCAAACCCGGGACGGCCTACGTGGAGGGCATCCGTCTGCAGCGCTCGACTGCTTTGGTGATCGTGCCGCCAGCGTTTCCTACCACTGCCTGGCTGGACGTCTCGCTGCAGCGCGAGCTGAGCGATGTTGTTGCGAGCTGGCAGGTGGTGTTCGGTGCCGATCGCCCGGACTACAGCGACAGCCTGGGCGTTAAACACTACTGCGTGCCGCTGGCTGACCTGACAAGCGCCAATGCCATTGTCGATCGTCGTTCGGTAGAGGCGATCGGCGGGCCGCTGGTGCAGCACTTTGCCGCCCGGGTGGGTGACTACCCCAACCTGCGAGCACGGGCTACGACGAAGGACGACGTGAAGCTGGGCAACATTCCAAACGCGATCAGCGATGACTCAGAGACCAACAGCAGCGAGATTCTGGCCACCACCAAAGCAGTGAAGTCTGTCGGCGTGCTGATCTGGGAAACAATCAACAAGATCATTTCGGGTGCCACTGCCGTCGGTAAAGCCAAGCAGTTATCTACCGCGCGCACCA
This sequence comes from Pseudomonas quasicaspiana, assembly GCF_021147825.1. NCBI lineage: Bacteria > Pseudomonadati > Pseudomonadota > Gammaproteobacteria > Pseudomonadales > Pseudomonadaceae > Pseudomonas > Pseudomonas quasicaspiana. The sequence continues at coordinate 21,798 of NZ_JAGTPI010000038.1, read as the reverse complement.
TTGAGTTGACCGGGGCTGTCACGGGGTCGACCACGTTCGATGGCTCTCAGAACATCACCATCGCGGCGACTCCTTCCCAGGCTACTGAGGCGACGGCGGGAGGTGCCAAGGTGGCGACTCTGGCCCAGGTGAATGCCGGGACGGATGACACGGCCTATGTGACTCCAAATAAATTGCGGTGGGGGTTCGCGATTAGCCTGACCGTGAATGGGTACATCGTGTTTCCCAGCTGGTTAGGCGGCCTGATTGCTCAGTGGGGGAAATCGGCAGCCTCAGTCGGGGATGGGGATGTACAGATCCCTTTTCCCCTTTATTTCCCTAACAACGTGTTCAGCGTCGTGGACACCTTTGGTTATCCAGACACGACGCGGATCAACAGCGGCGTCACTGCGCAGGTCCGAAACATTACCAAAACCGGCTTCGTCGGCATTCGAGAGGACATAGGAACGCTGACATCAATCCCGAACGGATTCATCAACTGGTTTGCGGTGGGTAACTGACCATGAAACGCTTTTATAGCCCGAGCACACAAAACACCTATCTCGTCGGCATTAACTCGCAGGCGATGCCGGCCGATGCGGTTGAGATCTCCGAGGCTCGTTACCTTGAGGTTATCGCCAACCCACCGCTGGGCAAGACCCGCAGCCATGATGCCAATGGCCTGCCGTTTCTGAGCGATACGCCCCAACCGACGCTGGAGGAGCTAGCTGCAGCCGCTCACTCGCGCCAGGTAGAAACCATCAACCTTGCCTGCGAATCCGCTATCACTGCGGGCTTCGACTCGGCCGCTCTGGGCGCGATGCACTACTACACCAGCCAGTTGGACGATCAGATGAACCTGACGGGGGCTGTGTTGAGCGGTACCGAAATGCTTTACGCCTGCCGCGACGAGCAGGGCATCAAGGCCTTTCGGCTGCACACAGCCGATCAGCTGCGCCAGGTGCGTGACGACTTCACTCAATACACGCTGCAGTTACTGCAGCGCGCCTTCGAACTAAAGCAGCGCATTGACCAGGCACTGGCTGCGGGCGACCTGGACGCTATCAACGCGGTGAGCTGGGAGAGCGAGCAGTGAACCTCTGGGCACCGGTGACGATGCGCTGGCCTGAACAGGCCACCGAGTGGATGGGCGATCTGACCGCTGCCAAGGATCTGGCCGGAGGCGAGCTGGCCAGCACCGCGGAACGGCTGGCCGGACTTGAAGGCATGGCCACCACCAACCCGGGGCCGGTCGGTGCAGCTGCTGAAAGCGCGATCGCTGCAGGCCGTGCGGCGATGGCCAGTCAACTGGGTGAAGTGCCTGCCTGCATCACCGTGACGCCTTTTCAGTCGGGCATTGGCCAAGGGCAGGGCAACCAACGTTTCCTATCCGCGCCCAACCTGCTGCAGGTGATGGCCGACAAGCTCACGGACAGTTCGGACGATGCCCGTCCGACCGAGCCTCAATACGCGCTGCTGATCCTGTTCCTGGCCACCAACTACGGCCAGTTGGCCAACACCTTGTCCAGGTTCAATGCGCTGATGCCGGTGCCTGACCTGGTGCGAGCCGAGCGACGGGCGCAACACCTGTCCACGCTCGAGGCGGAGAAGTGGGTGATGCCCAGCGCTGGACCGCTCCCACGGTGGGGCAGTCTGCCTTTGGAGCGCTGCACCGTGCTCAAAGCTGCCAAACAGGCGATGTCGGGTCAGTTGGCCACGCTTGAGAGCTATGCGGCCGACAGCTCGCCAATGGGTGATCTGGCCGCACTGGCGGCACGCAAAGCCGCGCAGCAGCAGAGCAGCGACCAGAAACTGGACGACCTCAAGGCGCTGTTGGCCAGCGGTGACGAGGACACGACCATGCGTGCGCGCCTGCTCGGCCCTGGTACGCCTGCAGATCTGCGCAAGGCCCTGCTGCAGGATGACGCCCCGGGCCACGAGTGGGTGCTGTCGGCCGGGACCATGTTGGTCGGCTCGCTGCAGGGCTTGAGCTTTGTCCGTGAACTGGTGGGCCTATGACACTGCTGCTCGATGGCCAGCAAGTGCTGGGCAAACGGATGAAAGTCACGGCAAACCTGCGCATTGAAAGCGAGGATCTGTCCGGGCAAACCAGCGGCAGCGAGAAGGCCCACAAGGGATTTAAACCCAAGACGCTTACCGTCACCCTGCAGATTGCTTTCGTTGACCAGGTGCAGCTGAAAACGCTGATGCGCCTGGCCGAAGCGACTGAGGGCGGCGGGCAACTGAAAACCTATCGGATCGTGAACGACACGGCGTCGGCGTTCGGCATGCGCCAGGTGCAGTTCACCGAAGGCGTCAGCGCCCGGGAAGACGACACGCTCGCCTCCTGGTCGGTGCAGTTCACCCTGACCGAGAAGCAATCGAACCCGGAGAAGGTCGAGCAACGTCGAGCGGCCAACGGCACCAAGGCGCAATCGGCGGACGGTACCGGCGTTGCAGGCGAAGACGGCACCGGTACTGGCAAGCCGCTGACCGGCTTCGAAGGTGTGTTGAAGAATGTGGACGATTGGCTGGGTGGCAGCCAATGAGCATGAAACTGCACAAGGTACTGACCATCGGCGGCGTGACGCATGCGATCGTGAAAGACGACGTGCGTCTGGAGCTGGCTGGCCCAGGGCGAGCGACGTTCACCATTCAAGCGCCTGCAGCAGTGAAGGGGCTGGTCACCTTGGACGTGGGCTACAACGAAGGTCTGCTGCAGCGCCACTTCATCGGCTACGTGGAAACCTCGACCGCCGCCAATAGCACCGAGCAGGTGCTGTTCTGTAGGGAGCTGGCCGCGATTCTGGCCAAGCCTCTGCCCATGAACCTGCGTCACGTCGACCTGCAGGCCGTGCTCAAAGAGATCAGCACCAAGACGGGTCTGCTCTTTCGTGTTCCAGATCAGGCCTACGCCCGGGTAAAGGTGCCGTACTTCTACAGCCTGGCTGCCGGTTACCAGGCGATGCAAAGCATGGCCGGGGTGTTCGGGATCTCCGACTTCATCTGGCAGCAGCAGGGTGATGGTGAGGTGTTCGTGGGCAGTTGGGCCGACAGCTTCTTTGGTGCCCGATCGGCACTGCAGCTGCCCGCCGAACTGTTCGACGGTTACCAGGGCAATCAGAGCGCAATGATCGCAGCCATACCAGGCCTGCGTCCGGGCGCATCATTCAACCAGGGCGAGCGGATCACCAGTGTGACGCTTGCCGGTAGTCAGATGGCAATCAAATGGAAGAAGCAATCGGTCGCGCTGTAGAGCGCCTGTTCCCTGAATTGACGGGTGGTTACCACCTGCCGCGTTTTGGCCGGGTGGTCGCGGTGCCGGACGCTCCTGCAGCGCAAGGCCTGTGCGACGACTTCCGCCCCCGCTTTGGCGTCGACGTTGAAGTGCTGTTGCCCAGTGGCGAACCGGATCCGGATCTGCCGGTACTGACCAGCGTCCCGTTGCCTGCACCCATGGGCGGTCAGGAGGCGGGCATGTTCGGCTTTCCGGAGGAGGGCACCACCGTGGTGATCAGCTTTGCCTACGGCCTGCCGACCAAGCCCTTTATCACGCAGATCCTGCCGCACGGCCTGAGCCTGCCCCGGGTGCCGAAGGGTGATCAGGTCTGGCAGCACAGCGAAGCCTGCCAGCAGCGCGTCGACGCGGACGGTAACTGGCTGCGTCAAACGGATGGGAAGATCCAGGACAAGGCGATCGAGCGGGAAGTGGAAGCGCTGCAGAACAACGAGACGTTCCAGAGCCACACCAGCACGGTGGATGACCATTCCACCGAATCAGTGGGAGGCATCAAGAAGATCGAGGCGCTGGGCGCGCTCAAGTTGTTGACGGGCGGATCCGCGAGCCTGGCAGCGGTCGACGATTTGCACCAGGCTACCGGCCGCGACCTCAACCTGGTGGTGGGGCAGAAGCACAACGCCACGGTGGGTGGCGATATGCAGGAGCGGATCGAGGGGCTGCGCCGTAGCGTGGCCGGGACCAGTCAGCGCCTGCAGGCCCCCAAGACGTGGCTGGGATCCGAGAGCGTGAACGTGCTGCAGGTGCTGGGCGATCTGATTGACCTGGTGCAGCAGATGAACACCCAGCTGGCTGTCCACACTCACGTACCAGGGCCGACTCCAAGTCCGGCCGACGCTGCGGGGTTCCAGAAAATGGCCATTGATGCCACTTTGCTTTCTTCGGAGCTTAAGCATATAACTCTCTGAAGCTAGCACTGGATGCTATGACCGAAAGACAAGGGTAGTTACATGCGATTCACTAATGCTGAAATCGAACAGCTTGTAAGCAGAAATCTAATAATAGAATGCTTTGAAGTAAAGTTAACACAAAACAAAGAAGAATCGCCTCTATCTTTCACGGGGCCGGGTAGTATTTCGGCAGAGTCGAACGGGGGGCTTTCGCTAAAAATGTATGACTCGAACAAGAAAAGTTCAATGAGTCAGATGATGCAATTTTTTTTCGACAGATGTACTGGCGTCGTTTCTGATTCAGAATATTTTTCTTTAGAAGCAAGAGATTCCAACGGAAACCTCTGGATTGCTCCAAGGGTTTACATAAAAGATGGGATGCAAAACACTCCATACGGAACAATTATCCAATTCAATATCCCTGAAATACGTGCCGAACGCGCGCATCTGCGTACCGATTCCGACGGAGTGAGTATTGCAAATGTAGTTGTGTCAGGGCGTTATCAACTGCCCTTCAATAAGTTTGAAGATCAGGCGGATGGGTCCTCTTCGGTGACAGGATTAGAGTTTAGGATTGAAAATGCAGAAATCACTCTATCTCAGAAGGCAAAGCACCTTACTCTAGATATCGTGAGCAGTTCCGTGGAGATAGATCACGATTTCATAATCAGAGTTTCTGAGGCATTAAGTATCGCTATCGGCATGGAAGCTTGGCCATTATATTATCGAGTCTATAAGAATGGAGTGATTTCCTCTTTTGTAAATGGCAATTCCGATGTTGGTGGAAAGGGAGTGGTGAGGCCTCTTGTTGATGTCTTTGTATATAAAACTGCCGGGCTGATAACCTTCGTGAATTGTTACATAAAACATCGCCAAGAAGAGCATGATTATATTGTCTATTACTGGAAGCGACTTTACTATATACCTGGCAATGTCACGGATGTCGCTGCGCTAATTCTTACCGTGAATATTGAGGGGTTGATAAATAACTATTTCAGAAAAGGCCGGGCTCCATCGTCAGTGTTATTGGCTGAAATTAATCTAAGTAAGAAGGTAATCAATACTTTAAAGTTGCCGCCTAGTACCAAGTCGCGTTTAAAAAATACCTTGGGAGGGATGAAGACATTAACAGCTCCTAACATTCTTAGAGAGCTAGTTAGCGAGGGGGAGATCTTGGAGGAGCATGTAAAAAGTTGGAACAATCTAAGGCACTCTCTTGCGCATGCTGGGAATATGGAGTCTGATTCGGCAGCCCTAAGTATATTTGTTGAAGATGTTAACAACTGTCTTGACCTTTTCTATCATCTTATTGGACTGAGCGTCGGGTACGACGGGCGTGTTATTAATGATGATCTGCTATCTCCTGCCGACTCAAAGAGTATGGCAGAAAAGCAGCTTCTTTTGTTTTAGACTGACTAGAATCGTTCAACCGTTTTAATTTTTGTACAACAGGGGCCGATGCCCCTTTTCTTAGTTAGATTTGACAGTCCAAAGCTGATCAAGTCTAGTTGTGAAGCTCTGACTCATCATTTCCCGTCGCATTCCCCAGTCCGGATCCGAGGGCACATTCCCGGTGCGCAGTGTTCCGCGCCCCCACCTTTGGTTGATTTCGTCCAGGACGTTCATCACTTTCTCTGCCGTTTCTGGCTGGCTTGGTGCAAAAAGGTCGTCAGTGAATTCGCCAGGCTGCCGCAGATCCATCAACAGAACTTCGGCCTTGCTGTACTTGAAGCCGGGGCGGAACAGCCGATTGACCGCCTCGGTTGCAGCCTTCGTCATCAGCCGCACGTCGTTCGTGGGATATGGCAGTTCGACCAATGCGCCGTTCGCATACTTCGCCTCGTCCGGGTTAAACATGCCGGTTCGGATGCTCACCCTGATCTTCTTACAAAGCGAGTTCTGCGCCCGCAGCTTTTCCGCTGCGCGCTGAACGTATGTCGCCACCGCCTCTTTTATAGGCTCAATGGTGGTCAGGCGCTTACCGAACATTCGGCTGCTGCAGATCTCCTGCTTTGGCGGTTCGGCTTCGCCCAGCTCCAGGCAGCTGACTCCTGAAAGCTCACGGACCGTCTTCTCGATCACGACGCTGAATTTCTTCCCGAGCATGGTAGGGTCGGCTTTGGCCAGGTCCATTGCGGTAAGGATATTCATTGCTTCCAAGTGGGCTTTCATCTTGCGGCCTACGCCCCAAACCTCTGATACAGCAGTGTTTCGGAGCACCCAGTCACGCTTGAATGGATCACAGATGTCTACCACCCCGCCGGTGTTGGACTGCAGGCGCTTTGCCGTGTGGTTGGCCAGCTTGGCCAGGGTTTTGGTCGGGCCGATACCTACTCCTACCGGAATGCCCGTTGATCGGTGCACTGCGGTGCGGATCGTGCGGCCAAACGCCGTCAGGTCACCAGACATGCCGGTGAGATCACAGAACGCCTCGTCGATGCTGTAGACCTCGACGGCTGGCACCATTGATTCGATGACGGTCATCACCCGCTCGCTGATATCGCCATACAGCGCGTAGTTACTGCTGAAGGCTTGGATACCGTTTTGCCGTAGAGCATCCTTGATCTGAAAGTAAGGCGCGCCCATCTTCACGAATCGTTTAGCGTCGTAGCTGCGTGCGATAACGCAGCCGTCGTTATTGCTCAGCACCACTATCGGCGTTTTCGCCAGGTCGGGCCGAAAGACCCTCTCGCAACTGGCGTAGAAGCTGTTGCAGTCCACCAGCGCAAAGATCTGCTCACGAATTGTCATGATCGCGCACGCTGTATTTCACAACGCCCCAGATCACTAACTCGTCGGATTCCATCACATGGCGTGGCGGGTATTTGGGATTTTCAGAGGTGAGCATGCACACGTTGTCACGCATATGCAGACGTTTGCACACCGGCTCTGAGTTGAGTGCCGCGATGACGATATCGCCGTGTTCCGCGTACAGACTACGGTCAACGATCACGATGTCACCGCTATAGATCCCCGCCCCCTGCATGCTGTCTCCCTCGATCTTAACCAGGTACACATGTGGCGCACGGATGTCGAAAAGCTCGTCCAGGGAAAGATGCTTTTCAATGTGATCGGCGGCTGGCGACGGAAATCCCGCAGGTACGTGGAAAGAATAGAGCGGGAGCTTTTCGCCCCCAGTTGACACTGGCCCAAGGACGGTAACGGTCATGATGCTAACCTAACGCTAATTACTGTATGAACGTACAGTTAACGATTTCGGCTGCCTGTGGTCAATCTCATATGTAGGACATTTCGACGGGTGACATCATGTGCGGACGCTACTCGATTTACGAACCTATGGCCCACTACCTGAGAGAACTGGGGTCAGAACAGATCGTGATCAACGGTTACGACGAGTGGCCGATTGAGCGATACAACGTCGCGCCCAGCACTCGCGTGGAGGTCATCAGGGGATTGGAGGACGGTCTGAGCGTGGATAAGGTCCGCTGGGGCTGGTCACCGTTCTGGGCGAAGGGGAAAAGGCCCGACCCGATCAACGCCAGGGTTGAGACAGTAACCACGGGCAAATTCTTCAAGCAGCTGTGGCCGAACGGCCGAGTGCTGGTGCCAGCCAATGGTTGGTTTGAGTGGGTCAAAGATCCTGATGACCCTAAGAAGAAACAGCCCTACTTCATCAGGTTGAAAAACCAAGCCCCGATGTTTTACGGGGGACTGGCTCAGGTGACGCCCGGGCTGGAGCCGCGCGAAGACGATGGCTTTGTCGTCATCACCGCTGAGAGCGATCAAGGGATGGTTGATATTCATGACCGCCGGCCGTTGGTGCTCACCCCGGAACATGCCAACGAGTGGTTGGATCCTGAGCTAGACCCTGACCGAGCCAGGGAAATTGCCGAGACGCTCTGCAGACCGACGGAGGACTTCGAGTGGTTCCCGGTTGACCGAGCGATTGGGAATGTACGAAATCAAGGGCCAGACCTCATAGTTCCGTTATCGGAATGCAATTTTAAAGGGTAGACGCATCCAGCGATGCGGCTAGGAGGCGAGTGACCGGCAGGGAGCCAATGAGACTTACAGCAACGAGCGTTTAATCCGATGGCGGCGACTGCCGTCAAACCATCCTAGAATCCACCACCACCATCTAGTTGGCTGGCTCGCATTGTAGAACCTGTCTCCGGTGGCGAGAGAGACATAGAGGCAGTGCCTGGGATAATCGCCCTTTGCACAATCAATTCTAAATGCTTGGCTTGTACGAACAGGAAGAGTTATTTCGTCCCTCGGATCGATACGTAACCTTAAGCCGTCTTCCCCAAGTAGAGAGCTGCGGTGGCCATCTGGCCCCACGTATCCAAAGCCCAAGACAGTGACGGCGTGGGGACTGTTATTGACGATGTATAGGGCTTTCCCTGACTGGTCCTGTCCTTCGTAAAGACTTAACGAATTACGATTCAGCCTGAATGCCTTCCACGACAGCCACCATGCTCCCAAAGCGACCAACAGCGCCATTAACGCGATTGCGTCACTTATTTTCACGTTGTAACCCCAAATAGTAATCGTTTCCATCAAATCACCCCAGCACCAGTCCTAGCTGCATGCTAACCGTGCCAAAAAGCTGGTGGTGAAAAAAAAACGCCAGAAAAAGCACTTATCCCCCTCCCGCCGACGGGCTTTGTGTTCCTTTTTTGTGCAAATCCGCGAGCAGTGCAAAGCAAGCTCCAGCCCGCGCGGCCCGTGGGCCTCCACAGCCAATCACCCATTTCATTTTGTGAAAGGTTTTGCAAAGGAATGAAGCGTGTTTGCACAGCAGCGCGATGACCAGGCGCAAGCGGACAAAAGCTGACACCCCCGGATTCATTGGGGCGAAAAATTAGAAAACGTGGGTTACGACGGATTTTCGAAAACGTGCCTGATCAATTTCAGCGGGGAAAAACACGTATGCGGTTAAAGGCAAATGTCCCCACAGCTCAGGTAATACGGGGCTTACAGCGTGATCTGGGCATTTCACAGCACTGCGCTGGAAAGGAGGGCAGATCAGCACCTTTCAGGTGTGAGATAAACGCCTTGAAAAAGACGATTTTCAGGAAGGGGTAGAAAACGTGGTCAGGAAGGTCAGGCAGGGCGGTCAGTGACTGTCTAACCCTTGTGGGCCGTGGCTTTCAGTACCTGACTGTATGTAGGTCGGGTAAGGTATTTAAAGTGGTCATGAAAAATAAACCCTTATAAATCAATGGCTTGACGGATGTCGATATAACCCTTCCCGATGTTCCAGAAAATACTCAAGCTGACCTAGAGCTGACCAGTGGAAATTATGCTGAAAGCTACGTATTTAACGAGTTTTATAGATATAGATAAGAATCCTGACTTTTATTACCTACTTCAAACCACCAACCTGAAAATCCATTTTCAGCCCATATAGGCCTGTCCCACGCCTGACCCACTCACGGTGCGGCTATACCTCGCGGGACAGCCATGGGACGTATTTCTGGATCACTCCCTAGCTGCAGCCCTTGTAAACCGTGGGGTAAGCATGGGAAATGCTCGATCGGGTGCTTTCGAATCTCTCCTTCACCGCCAAATTCGCTACAAACGAAACCCCTGATTTCCTTGAGAAGTCAGGGGTTTTTCGTTTCTGGCTGTTTATTCCAGGCTGTTTTTTAGCCTAGGTAGAGAATGTCTACCCTGCCAGCTCATCCGCGGTGGCACACAACGGGTGATGATTGGTGCTCATTTTTTCTAAACTGGATGTGTGAGAACTTCTTTTTCGGGGTGGTAATCTTGAATTTCGGCTTGTTCATGTACGATAAAACCACGCAAGTTACGGATAGTGGGGGGCATCTGCGGGTTGTTAACTTTCAGCGTTGCTGACTAATTTTTAATGGCTGGACCGCGAATTCTTGATCGAACAGGTTACATATCAGCTCAGTTGTCGTCGTGACAAATCGGCTTTTGAAACTAGAATCGAAGCAGTTGTCGTTTATTCACTCGATGGTCGTGCGCGGGAGAGCGAGCAGACGGGAAGGGCGTTCGTACAGGCGGTAGTATCTATAGAGCGAGTATCAAATGGATGATTTAGTAAAAGAAGTAATTCCTCTTTTGCAGTATTTGATTCCTGGTTTTTTCACGGCTTGGATTTTTTATTCTCTCACCGCCTTTAAGCGACCGGATACATTTGGACAAATTGTTCAGGCACTTATCTTTACATTTGTTATCCATGGTTTTGTATTTCTGATGGGGGCCGGATTGGTTGAGATTGGTCAGCGAGGATTCTCAATCGGAATATGGGATGAGAAGGCCCAGGCTTCCTGGGCTGGAATTTTCGCCGTCCTGATTGGTTCACTGTCATGTTATTTTGCGAACAACGACAGTTTGCATGCATGGCTCAGAAAAAAGAAGATCACAAAGCAAACCTCGCACCCAAGTGAGTGGTTTAGTGCTTTTTCAAAAAAGCAGAGATTTGTGGTACTTCATTTAGTTGATGAGCGCCGTATTTATGGCTGGCCTTCTGAGTGGCCTTCAGAGCCTACTCAAGGACAATTTGTCATTGAGGACCCGAGCTGGCTGGATGATGATGGAAGTGAGATGCCACTTGCGGCTGATCTCTTTGTGATAGATGCTTCAAGGGTCCAGTGGGTCGAATTCACACGAAAAACATGGTGACGATATGTCTAGCAAAGCTCCGACTCCGATGCCGCCGCTCGTAGTGCGTCCAGGTAGCCCCGGTAACACTCACAACGCTAACCCTCCGAGTCCTACGAGCGTCCGGCCGCCAGCCCCTGCTGCGCCTCCGGCAAAAAAATCTTGAGTCTCACGCACTGCCAAATTCGCTACAAACGAAACCCCTGATTTCTTTGAGAAGTCGGGGGTTTTTCGTTTCTGGCTATTTGTCCTTTCAGCAGTTCATCAAAACCGCTTCAACAGATAGGCCCGGCGATTCATCAAGCCCCAAACCCGCCATCAATCGTCAAACTCGCGCCGGTGATATAACCCGCTTCCGGGCCCGCAAGATAGGCAACGAAGCTGGCGATCTCTTCGGCGTGGCCGTAACGTCCGATCGCCATCAGCGGGATCAGTGATTCGGCGAAGTCGCCGCTCGCCGGGTTCATGTCGGTGTCGACCGGGCCGGGCTGTACGTTGTTGATGGTGATGCCCCGTGGGCCGAGGTCGCGGGCGAGGCCTTTGGTCAGGCCGACCAGCGCTGATTTGCTCATGGCGTAGACACCGCCACCGGCGAAGGGCATGCGGTCGGCGTTGGTGCTGCCGATGTTGATGATGCGGCCGCCATCGCCCATGTGTTTTGCTGCGGCCTGTGAGGCGATGAATACGCTGCGCACGTTGATAGCCAGCGTGCGGTCGAAATCTTCCAGGCTGAACTCATCCAGCGGACCGATGGCGAGTACGCCTGCATTGTTGACCAGGATGTCGACGCGACCGAATTTTTCAACTGTAAGGGCAACTGCGTTACGAATGGCTTCTGCGTCTGCGCTGTCGGCTTTGATTGCCAGGGCCTTGCCGCCATTGCCCGTGATGCTTTCCTGCAGTTCCTGCGCCTTGGCCTCGGAGCTGACGTAGGTAAAAGCGATAGACGCGCCTTCTTCGGCCAGACGTTTGACGATGGCGGCGCCGATACCCCGTGAGCCGCCTTGAACGAGCGCTATTTTGCCGCTGAGTGGTGTGTGCTGAGTCATGAGATTCTCCTGAGCAGTTGTTAAGTGAGTTGTTGGGGGGCAGTATCCGGCGCAGATTGCATCCTGAGTAGACGGTAATTGCGATAGTCTGAGTAAACCAAAAGTTTAGAATCCGACTCATGGAAAACTTCAGCAGCATCGAATGCTTTGTCCGCAGCGCCGAGGTAGGCAGCTTTGCCGAAGCGGCACGACGTCTAAGCCTGACGCCAGCGGCCGTGGGTAAGAGTGTCGCCAGGCTGGAAGCGCGGCTGGGTGTGCGCCTGTTCCAGCGTAGTACCCGCAGCCTGAGACTGACAGAAGCCGGGCAGCGTTTTCTGACGGAAGTCGCTGCCAGCTTCACCACCATTCAAAATGCCGTTGCCAATCTGGCCAGTGCGGAAGGGCAGCCGGCGGGCACGCTGAAGGTCAGCATGGGGACGATCTTCGGACGGCTTTACATCGTGCCACTGCTGGCTGAGTTTCTACGTCGTTACCCGGCCATTACACCGGATTGGCATTTTGATAACCGACAGGTGGACTTGATTGGGCAGGGATTTGACGCAGCCATTGGTGGTGGGTTTGATCTGCCTCAAGGGGTCGTGGCGCGCAAGTTAGCGCCTGCGCACCGGGTGCTGGTGGCGTCGCCGGGCTATCTGGCCGGGCAGCCGGCTATTGATCAGCCGGAGGATCTGCAGAACCATCCGGGAATTCTGATCCGTTCGCCGCAGACCGGACGAATCCGCTCCTGGCCGCTGACCAGTCGCGATCACCAGTACAGCCCGCTGGACCTGAAGCCGCGCATGACCATGAGTGATTCGGAGGCCGCGTGTTCTGCTGCCGAGCAGGGATTGGGCATCGCGCTGGTCAGTATGCCGTTTGCTGTGCCGTATTTACGCAGCGGGCAACTGCTGCGTGTGTTGCCCGATTGGTACGTTGACGACGGTAATATTTCGCTCTATTACACGGAGCACAAATTGTTGCCTGGCAAGACTCGGGAGTTCGTGGATTTTGTCCTTGAACAGTTTGCCCAGCAGGGTCTGTCTGCAGCCTTCAGCGCCCTCTAAAAGCCTTTGATAGAGCCAGTTCAGATGAAGATTCACGCCAACGCCGCACTACTGATCATTGATATGCAACAGGGCATTCAACATCCCAAACTGGGCCGCCGCAATAATCCTCAGGCTGAAGGGCAAATGCTCGCGCTACTCCAGGCCTGGCGCGACACCCAAAGACCCGTGATCCATATCCGGCATTTTTCCCGCGAGCCTGAGTCGGTGTTTTGGCCGGAGCAGGCCGGCGTGGAATATCAGTCGGACTTTCTGCCCTTGGAAGGTGAGCGTGAGTTGTGCAAGCAGGTGCCCGATGCCTTCTGCAATTCACCCCTCGCGCAGTGGTTAAAAAGCGATTCCATCACCCAGGTCATCACCGTGGGTGTTGCCACCAACAACTCAGTCGAAGCCACTGCCCGCACGGGTGGCAATCTGGGGTTTGACGTGATCGTGCCCCATGACGGATGTTTTACCTTCGACAAGCCGGATTTTTTCGGCACACCGCGCAGTGCTGAAGACGTGCACGCCATGTCGTTGGGTAATCTGCATGGGGAATACGCCACGGTAGTGGGCAGCGAAGAGATACTGCAGCGTCTGTGATCACCGATTCTGCAAGAACACCACATAACCCTTGAACCATGGGTTGTCTTGCAGATAGTCAGGCGCTTGCCATTCGCCGCCCTGAATCAGTCCAATTTTAAACGGCAAACCCAGCCGACTGATTCGTGGCAGGTAAGCACTGTAGTCCGGAATGCTGTGGCGGCCCTGATAGGTTTGCACCACAACTTCATCGACCACGCCTTTGAGTTTTCCGATAACGGAAGCGTCTGCATTGCTACTCCAATCCAGCAGGCCGGTAATGCTCAGGCGATAGTCGGCGGGCAGGCGTTGGCGAAGGTCGCGCAGAAACGTCACGTATTCGTCGAGGTAGCGGGTGCGGGCATCAAAGTCGATCTGGATGCCCACCACCAGGTTACCTGCCTGACGCCAGCGTTTGATCTGGCCAAACAGCTGGTTATAGACCGTCTCAGGCCAGCGTAGAGTATGAGCGCGATAGACGATCCAGACTTCGCGCTGAGGCAGCTTCGCCACTTGCATGCCCTGCGCCACGAAGTTGACTCGACGGTGTTGTTCACTGCGCGAGCTACTGATCTGCCCTTGCAAGAGGTACAGGGTTTTTGCCTTGGTCAGCACCGGCTGTGCAGCGACACCTCCCCACAGCCAAAAGGCATCATGATCCTCGGCATTGACCGCTGCCTTGGCCGAGCCCAGCTGTAATAAGCACAGCAGCATTAGCCAGCCGCGCATCCAGGATTACCAGTAATACTGCAAAGACTTACCCCAGGGTGTATCGGCAAAGCCACTTTTGAGCTGTTTGAACCACGCCTTGCGTACCGAGGGCTCTACTGCCTTGCCGCCGCAGCCATTGTTGCCCGACGGGGCGTAGCAGTTGATGGCGCGATACAGTGCGTAGGCTTTGTCTTCGTGACCTGCTTTCGGATTGACGATCACCGCCTGATAGGCCGTATGCCGGGCGAATACCCTCTTTACGTAACCAGGAGGTGTACCACCAAGTACATCGGGGTTGCGCTTTTCGTCCAGCGGCATGCCGTCCAGGTTATTGCCCCGGATGAATTCGCCCATGCAGTTTAAACCTGGGGGGTTGATTGCATCGTTGGCCAATACGGCTGCGATGTCGGCGATGCCAGGGCAGGCGTAGCCGGAGTCAGCCTCGCTGCCCTTCCAGCGAAACAGACTCAAGGACGGGCCTTGGTTGTGTACATAGCCAAGGCTGTAGCCGAGTTTCTCTGGCGACGGTGCATCCGGCAGTCGCTTGAGGTCCTCCCCGAACCTGGCGAACTGACTGCGCATCAAGTCTTTGTAGAGCAGTACGAATAACGCAGTATTGCGTTCTGTTTCGCTGGCCCCATGTGTCGTCTGCTGGATCAAGAGGTCCGCATCTGCGGTCTTGCTGAGCAGGATATAGCGCAACTTTGCCGCTTTGATTGGCGAGTCTGCGGCAAACACTTTGGCCAGTTGTTCGTCTCGCTCGTAACTCATGGCCAGTGCCAGTTGCAGTTGCTCGTTTTGCAACGGCAATTTGGCCAATGGTAATAGCTGAAGCCATAAATTCTGTGCCCCCTTCCAGTCCTGATTGGCTTCCAGAGCCAACCCACGCAGCATCTGTTGGCTGAACGCCAGGTAGTTGAGTTCGGAGGGTATGGTATTGGGTAGCAGTTGCAGGGCGCTGGCCGGATTGTTCTCGACGTACAGGGCGAACGCGGCCTGCAAATAAGTGAAGAGCTCTGGATGTTCAGCGAAGGCGTCCTTTTGCGCCATTAAACCGGCTTTGGTCAGCTTGTTGCTGGAGTCTTCACGCATCCACATCAGGTCATTGACGGCGGAGATCATGGGCGACTTGATCGCGGTCGTGTTCGGTGTGATGAGCTTGAGATCCGCCTCGCGCACCAGCGCTTCGTAAGCCGGGTTGTCTTCGCCTGGGCCAAATAGCAGCGCTTCATAATCAGCAGCAAGCTTGTCTTTGTCCTGAGTCAGCCAGTGCACCCGGCGCAGCAAGCCCGTGGCGGTGCTGGAATAGACGCCGTAGGGGTAGTTGTCGACGTAGTTCTTGAAGGCACTTTCAGCTCGTCTGGCCGCAGCCAGATCAACGCGATCCGGCCTCAGTTCGCCGTATTCAAAGGCTTTCTCCTGAGCCAGGTTCAGCTCGGTTCGGCCAATCATGTACAGCGCCGTATCTTTCAACCATTCGTTTGGATTATCAGCCAGCAAGGTGAAGCCCTTGCTCGCGTCGACGAAACGTCCGCTGTAGAAGTCGGCGGCCGCTTGCAGATAAGTGGTGAAGGCCTTGCCTGTGCTCGAGGTTATTTCGCCAGGCAACAGACTGGTCAGTTGCTCGGGCTCCCACCCGCAGGCCGGGAGCATCTGCATCCGGCTGTTCGCCAGCGCAGCGCGTTCAGCAGGTGAGAGTTCCGGCGTCTTGATCAATTCGCGAATGAAATCCGTGGCGGTGGTTTCATTGTTGCTGCGGCAGCGGCTGCCTTCGCCGTCGATCAACATATCGCCAGCCACTTCTGCGGGTTCGCGTTTGATGCCCAGCGTGGCAAGCATCTCATTCAGCCCGAGTGTATGACCGTCTTTCGCAACCTCTTCATCGATCTCGCCTTGCACCGGCAGCAGGCGGTAATGAGCAAAAGGTACTTCTCCGTAACCTTCAGCAAGGTCATCCTTGTTCAGTGCTGCGGGGCTCAATTGCAACTTGCCGGCATTGGCCAGGAGCAGCCGCAGATTAACCGAGCTGTCATTGCCGGGGCTGAGGAAAGGCAAGTTACTGCAAGGGTCCAGCTGTTCGCTGAGTATCGACCAGGTCGGATAGCAGGAGTCATCACTGCTGGCTTGGGCGAGGGAGGAAGCCGATGCACACACGGCGATGGCCAGAGAAGTCAGCAGGCGGCTTTGCATGGAACGTCCTTGAGAGGGCTAGGGCGAGGGATGTGAGCGCTGGCTCTTGCATTCCTTTCGGGTTTGAAATGCACTTCGTAGTAGCTGCCGAAGGCTGCGAAAGCACTTATTCTGACACAAAGCCATCGCGGTACTCGTGCGCTCCTACCGGTCTACCATTTGGCACGAGGCAACACCCACCCCCTGCAGATCATCATGGCGAAGGGAGGCCCTACACCATACGTTTGAGCGTGTTGTCCTTGCGCACGAAGTGATGCCAGATTGCGGCAACGACATGCAGGCCAATGACGTAGTAAAAAATGGAGCCCAACAGTTTGTGCAGGTCTTCCAGTGATTCGGCGAAGCGCTCGGAGACGGGGAAGGGTGACGGGATCAAAATATCCGTCAAAGGAATTGGCAGCGAGCCTTTTTCTATCAGCACTGTAAACAGCCCCAGTAGTGGCTGTGCAAACAGGAACGCATAAAGCAGATAGTGGGAAGCGGTTGCCGCGAGTCGCAGAAAACCCTCAAGTGGTGGTGTTATATCCGGTGGCGTATGACGGCGCCGTTCAGCAACGCGGAAGAATGCCAGGGTCAGCACGAGAATGCCTACCCAGAAATGGCTTTGTACCGCGAAAGCACGCAACTCAGAACCACGCGCAAATTGTGTGCGGCTCAGGATAAGGGCGTACGCCAGCACGATCAGGATGGCCATTACCCAGTGAAGCCAACGGGCTCTATAGCTATAGCGTATTGCTGAAGGTGTATTCACGGTGTTTTCCCTTGATTGTTTTTTGGCATTTTAGGCACAGATGCAGATTGCCGCAGGCCGATTTCTGGCTTGCCGTGTTTCGACCGCTCAATGCTCTAGCTTGCTCGGCGATGGCGGGTCGATGGGTGCTTGCAGTGCAGTCACTTTCTTGACCGAGGATCGCTTATATCGTTGCAGCAATACCCATGCCGGAACCCCTGTTTTTCGCCAGGACATGCTAGCCATGCGCCAACGCTGAGAGCGTTCAGGTCCGGTTGGTGGCGCATCTTTCTGGGGCCCGGCCTGCGATGCGCAGCACCGACTCACCTGTTGGGTCGATAACCTGGACGACACGGGTGAGTTTACTGAGCTGAAAAAACGGTATGGAACCTGTGCCAGTGCAAGGCTTCATATGACGTGAACATTCATGCCTGAAAGCGGGCGTGGACCTCGGCCAGGATCGCGTCTGGAGGTCCGCAGCTCCCGGGCGCCGCGTATTGCACTGGGCCTCTCATCATGAGCGATATCCGCATTGGCATCTCCGGCTGGCGCTACGTCCCGTGGCGGGGCGACTTTTATCCGGAAGGGCTGACACAGAAAAACGAGCTCAAGTTTGCGTCTCGTGCGGTCAACAGTATCGAGATCAATGGCTCTTTTTACGCTCTGCAATCGCCGGACTTATATGCGCGCTGGTATGCCGATACGCCTGATGATTTTGTGTTCAGTGTCAAAGCCCCACGTTTCATTACCCATGTGCGGCGCCTGAATGAGGTTGAGAAACCCGTCGCCAACTTTTTTGCGTCGGGTATTTTTCAGCTCAAACAGAAACTGGGACCGATCCTCTGGCAGTTTCCGCCGAGCTTCAAATTCGATGCGGAGCAATTTGAACACTTCCTCACGCTGCTGCCTCATGACATGAAGCAGGCCAGGCGTTGCGCTGCGGGGTGCGACGAAAAAATGCACAAACCCGGCTACCTGGACCTTCCCAAAACCGGTCGGCTACGCCATGCGGTGGAGATCCGTCACGCAAGTTTCAAGGTGCCTGAGTTCATTACCTTGTTACGCAAGTACAAAGTGGCGTTGGTGATGGCGGACACCGCAGGCAAGTGGCCGTACATCGAAGACCTGACCAGTGACTTTGTCTACTTGAGGCTGCACGGCGATAAAAAACTTTATGCCAGTGGCTATACCGACAAGGCCATCCAGTATTGGGGCGATCGTATTGATGCCTGGCGCAAAGGCTCACAGCCATCCGACGCCCAGGTGTTGATTACTGGAAAAGGGCTTAAACGCAAATCCCGGGACATTTATTGCTACTTCGATAACGACCTTAAAGTCCGTGCGCCGTATGACGCCCGTCAATTGCTGGAGCGCTTCGATCTCGCCAAAGGGCTGGACGTTGCGCCGGGCGACCTGCAAGGAGTTGAGTTTTGACCAGTGCCACAACGCCGGTTGGCGTGCGAACGGCTACATCTGCCAGCGTTTCCCTGAACGTGCTGACCATGAACATGCACATGGGATTCGGTTTTCTGAATCGCCGATTTATTTTGCCCGAGTTGCGAGACGCGGTGCGCTCAGTGTCTGCCGATGTGGTGTTTTTGCAGGAGGTTCACGGCGAACATCAAAATCACGCCCAGCGCGTGAAGGATTGGCCAACGACCTCGCAGTACGAATTCCTGGCGGACAGCATGTGGGGTGATTTCGCCTATGGCCGCAACGCGGTCTATCCCCACGGCCACCATGGCAACGCGCTGCTGTCCAAGTACCCGATCAGCTACCACGAGAACCTCGACATCTCGATCCATGGCACAGAAGAGCGCGGCTTGTTGCACTGCGTGCTGGATGTTCCCCATCACGGTCACGTGCATGCCATCTGCGTGCATCTGGGCTTGCGGGAAAATCATCGGCAGCAGCAACTGAAGCTGCTCGCCGAATTGCTGGCCCGGTTACCGGAAGGCGAGGCGGTGATCGTAGCCGGGGATTTCAACGACTGGCGTCAGCGCGCCGATGCGGCGCTGGATGGCACCGGGCTGCACGAAGTTTTCGTTCAGCACTTCGGCGTCTCCGCTAAAAGTTTTCCCGCGCGCTGGCCGTTGCTTCGGCTTGACCGCATTTACGTACGCAATGCCACGAGCAATCGACCCAAAGTCTTGTCCAATCGTCCGTGGTCACACCTTTCAGATCATGCGCCGCTGGCAGTGGAGTTAACCTTATGAGTGATCAGGCGAATAACCACGGGCAGTGGCAAGAGGGCAATTCGGTTGAGTTGCTGATCAACGGCGAAGACTATTTCACTCGCGTCTTCGAATGCATTCGCGCGGCGCGCAAAGAAGTGCTGCTTGAAACCTTCATCATTTTCGAAGACCGGATCGGGGAGGCGCTGCAGCAAGCGCTCATTGAGGCTGCTAGCAACGGCGCTTACGTCGTGGTGACCGTGGACGATTACGGGACTTCGGATCTCAGCAAGTCATTTGTCGGCCGGATGCTGGCTGCGGGTGTTCATATACAGCTGTTTGATCCACGTCCGCGCCTGATGGGCATGCGCACCAACCTGTTCCGGCGTCTGCACCGAAAAGTCGTGGTTATCGACGGTGAGCTGGCCTTCATTGGCGGCATTAACTACAGCGTTGATCACATGAGTGATACCGGTCTGACTGCCAAGCAGGATTATGCAGTCCTGGTTCGTGGCCCTATCGTCGGCGATATTCACAAGTCCGCCATGCGCCTGTTGAGTGAAGGTGTGCGAGCCAAAGTCCCGGCGCTGCGCGTAGCGACCCAGCACGCGGGCAGTGCGCGAATGCTGTTGTGTGAGCGCGACAACGAGGAGCACACAACTGATATTGAAGAGCAGTATTTGCTGGCGATTCGTAATGCAACCCAGCGGATCACCATCGCTAACGCCTACTTCTTCCCCAGCTACCGCTTCCTGCGTGAGTTGCGAAATGCTGCGCGCCGTGGCGTCAAGGTCACCCTGATTCTGCAAGGCCAGCCGGACATGCCGTTCGTGCGTGTCTGCTCGCGGCTGACATACACCTACTTATTGCGTGACGGGGTGAAAATCCACGAATACACCCAGCGTGCGCTGCACGGCAAAGTGGCTCTGATTGACCGTGAGTGGTCCACCGTCGGCTCCAGTAACCTGGACCCGCTGAGCCTTGCGCTGAATCTTGAAGTGAACCTGTTCATCCGCGATCAACAGCTCAATCAGCATCTGCACGAGCATTTGACCGGACTCGCTGCGGCCCACAGTAAAGAAATGAACCTGAGGGGCGCGGCACGCGGTCAATGGTGGCGTGCGCCGATGATCTTCCTGAGTTTTCACTTCCTGCGTCACTTCCCGGCGATCGCTGGCTTGTTTCCGGCCCATGGCATGAGGCTCAAACCGTTGCGGGCTGCGGATGTAATTCCTGAAGCGAGCGTTGTTGAAAATGAGAAAAGCAGCGTCACAGAGCAATTGAAGTCCAGCCTGCAATCGGATCAGGAGAAGTCGCTATGAGTCAGGCTTATGAGGCGTCTTCGGATCAGCCAAAAGAAAAAGAGAAACAAAGCAACAAATGGAAGTGGGCCAAGCGTGCCTTTAACCTGTTCTTCTTTATCGCGGTGCCGGTGTTGTTGTTCCTGCTGGTCAAGAACCTCGATTGGCAGGAAGTGAAGCAGGCGTTGCAGTCCTACAAGCTCAGCACCCTGGCATTAGGTGTCGTGATTGCGCTGTGCAGCTACCTCACGTACTGCTGTTTCGATGTGTTGGCACGGTTTTATACCGGGCACAAGCTGGCGATCAAACAGATCGTACCGGTGGCGTTTGTCTGTTATGCGTTCAACCTGAACCTCAGTTCGTGGGTCGGCGGGATTGCGTTGCGTTATCGCCTGTATTCCCGGCTTGGACTGGATGTGCCGACTATTACTCGTGTGTTGAGTCTGAGCCTGATCACCAATTGGTTGGGTTACATGATTCTGGCAGGTGGCGTTTTTGCCATGGGCTTTCTGGAGCTGCCCAAGGAATGGGCGGTAGGTACGGGAACGCTGCGGTTGATCGGCTTTGCTTTGTTGGCGGTGTCGGGTGCTTATTTACTGGCTTGCCGGTTTTCAAAGCGTCGCTCGTGGACCATTCGCAAGCAGGAGATCACCCTGCCATCGATGAAGCAGGCGCTGCTGCAGGCCAGTCTCGGCGCGCTGAACTGGTCGCTGATGGCGTTGGTGATTTATACCCTGCTGCCGGACAAGGCGTTCTATCCAGCCATCCTTGGGGTGTTGTTGATCAGCAGCATCGCTGGTGTGATCACGCATATCCCGGCGGGGCTTGGGGTGCTGGAAACGGTCTTCATGACCTTGTTGCAGGATGAGTTCTCGAAAGGCACCTTGCTAGCGGCGCTGATTGGCTACCGGGCGATTTACTTTCTGCTGCCGCTGGTTATTGCGGTTGTGGTTTATCTGGTGCTGGAGAAGCGTAGCAAGAAGATGGGGGAGAGGAATCAGGCTGAAGGTGGGGCCTGATTTGTGTACATATCCATTATTTAGGTAACGGCTTCTATTGGTTGCGCTTTTACAGCGCCTCACTTTTGAGAAGCGCAAAAGTAAGCAAAACGCTCTTGCCCCCACCACTGGGTGCCTCGCTGTCGCTCGGCATACCCGTAATCCGACATTGCTGCGTGGTGCCGCCGCCACCGGCCATCCATGGCCTGAGGCGGCTAAACCGGCATCCCTGCCGGTTTGCCCCACGCAGCAATGTCGAATTCCGGCCGGCGTGGTTTAA
>NZ_JAGTPI010000037.1:0-57158 GCF_021147825.1 Pseudomonas quasicaspiana | reverse complement strand
CTTGTTCGATCCAGAGAGGATCAATGAGCTCAACAAAGCGCTCAAAAGAAACAGGATTGAGTTTGATGATCTCTTGAAAAGTGCTCTGAAGGGGCATGGGGCGGGCTCTGATCGACGGAGCCCGTTTTTTATTCTCGGTGGACGGACAAGTCAATTCCTTAACTGACTGGCATTAGGGCTTGCCCGCGATACATGAGACGGTGCTAGAAGACATTCCGCGTTATCGTTTATCGTCGGAATGCCGCCCAGAGCAAGCTCAGCTCCCACATGATCACTTGCCCCTGTTAATATTCACGGCTTGTTTGACCTATTTCGGGATTTTTCATGACCACCGTTCGTACCCGCATCGCGCCTTCGCCTACCGGCGACCCTCACGTTGGCACGGCCTACATAGCGCTTTTCAACTACTGCTTCGCCAAGCAGCATGGCGGTGAGTTCATCCTGCGCATCGAAGATACCGATCAACTGCGTTCGACCCGCGAGTCGGAGCAGCAGATTTTCGACGCGTTGCGCTGGTTGGGTATCGAGTGGAGCGAAGGTCCGGATGTCGGCGGTCCGCACGGTCCGTATCGGCAGAGCGAGCGGGGCGATATTTATCAGAAGTACGCTCAGCAACTGGTTGAACTGGGTCATGCTTTCCCGTGTTTCTGCACTGCAGAAGAACTGGATCAAATGCGTGCCGAGCAAACCGCTCGTGGCGAAACACCGCGCTATGACGGCCGTGCGTTGCTGCTCCCCAAGGAAGAAGTAGCGCGTCGTCTGGCGGCGGGCGAGCCTCACGTGATCCGCATGAAAGTGCCGACCGAGGGCGTTTGCGTCGTGCCGGACATGCTGCGCGGTGAAGTCGAAATCCCGTGGGACCGCATGGACATGCAAGTCCTGATGAAGACCGACGGTCTGCCGACTTACTTTCTGGCCAACGTCGTCGACGATCACCTGATGGGCATCACCCACGTACTGCGCGGCGAAGAGTGGCTGCCATCGGCGCCCAAGCTGATCCTGCTTTACGAATACTTCGGCTGGGACAAGCCCCAGCTGTGCTACATGCCGCTGCTCCGTAACCCGGACAAGAGCAAACTGTCCAAGCGCAAGAACCCGACCTCTGTCACGTTCTACGAGCGCATGGGTTTCATGCCTGAGGCGATGCTCAACTACCTGGGGCGCATGGGCTGGTCGATGCCTGACGAGCGCGAGAAGTTCTCTCTGGAAGAAATGGTTGAGCACTTTGATCTGTCGCGGGTTTCTCTGGGCGGTCCGATTTTCGATATCGAGAAGCTGTCATGGCTCAACGGCCAGTGGCTGCGTGAACTTCCGGTGGAAGAGTTCGCGTCGCGCCTGCAGCACTGGGCGCTGAACCCTGAATACATGATGAAGATCGCACCGCACGTGCAGGGCAGGGTGGAGACCTTCAGTCAGGTCGCACCACTTGCCAGTTTCTTCTTCGCCGGTGGCGTGACGCCGGACGCCAAACTGTTCGAGCACAAGAAACTGTCTGCAGATCAGGTGCGTCAGGTCATGCAGTTGATTCTGTGGAAACTGGAGTCCCTGCGTCAGTGGGAAAAAGACCGGATCATGGGCTGCATCCAGGCTGTCGTCGAGCATCTGGAGCTCAAGCTGCGTGATGCCATGCCGTTGATGTTTGCCGCGATCACCGGGCAGGCCAATTCCGTCTCGGTGACTGACGCGATGGAAATCCTGGGCCCGGATCTGACCCGCTTCCGCTTGCGTCAGGCGCTTGATCTGCTGGGTGGCGTCTCGAAGAAAGAAAACAAGGAATGGGAAAAGCTTCTGGGCGCTATTGCCTGAAGCAATGCCCGT
This sequence comes from Pseudomonas quasicaspiana, assembly GCF_021147825.1. Taxonomy (NCBI): domain Bacteria; kingdom Pseudomonadati; phylum Pseudomonadota; class Gammaproteobacteria; order Pseudomonadales; family Pseudomonadaceae; genus Pseudomonas; species Pseudomonas quasicaspiana. The sequence goes on along the minus strand of NZ_JAGTPI010000037.1, from coordinate 55,340 downwards.
GCCTGTCAGTCCCCCGGTTTTCCGGGGGCTGAATGGTAAGTGGTTGTATTACCGACAAAAAACTTTCGAAATTGTAAAAAATAAATTTGACAGCTCTGCGACTCACGCTTAACATGCGCCCCGTCCACTGATGTGGGGCTTTAGCTCAGCTGGGAGAGCGCCTGCATGGCATGCAGGAGGTCAGCGGTTCGATCCCGCTAAGCTCCACCAAATTTAGAGTTTCAAAGCTCGGCTACACTGCTTTGAAACGATGCAAAAATGACCGGATCCAGCGCCGATCATCAGCATCCAGAAGGTTTAGTCCCCTTCGTCTAGTGGCCTAGGACACCGCCCTTTCACGGCGGTAACAGGGGTTCGAGTCCCCTAGGGGACGCCATTTTAAAGTGCATCATTTGAAAGTGATGTGAGCCGCGAGGCGATAAATCCGGGGCTTTAGCTCAGCTGGGAGAGCGCCTGCATGGCATGCAGGAGGTCAGCGGTTCGATCCCGCTAAGCTCCACCAATTTTGCCAGGGTTTGCTAACAAGCGAATCTGCTCGAAGGTTTTGCGTCCCCTTCGTCTAGTGGCCTAGGACACCGCCCTTTCACGGCGGTAACAGGGGTTCGAGTCCCCTAGGGGACGCCACGATTTCTCGCTCTGCGAGACCAAGGGTCATTCGATTATTGAATGGCCCTTTTGTTTTTCTGGCGTTTGATAAAACGCATCCTCCCTCCTGATGCTTCCCCGTTCCCTCATTCCTCAGTATGAGCTCACGAGCACCGCGCTGTCGCGCAGCAAACGGGGCCCTGTAGGAGCGCGCTTGCCCGCGATAGCGTCAGTACAGACGCTTACCCGTCAACTGACAGATCGCTTCGCGGGCAAGCGCGCTTCTACAGGTAAAAAAGCATTCCAATCAGAGGGTTAAACGACGTCGGCCAGGCCGATACTCCGCTGTCACAGCCTCGGGGTGCTACGCGCCAGTAGCATTCGCCCACTCTCTTCGTCGCTTTGGTTACACTCACTCGCACCTACAACCAGCAACGCAGGAGCAAGCATGGTCTGGGATTTGACAACGCCTTTTGTGATCGACCTCAATGTGGCAGCAGACGATATAGACGGGCTGGGGCACGCCAATAACGCGGTGTACGTCACCTGGCTGGAGCGCTGCGCCTGGCGTCATTCGCAGCAGTTAGGGCTGGACCTGAGTGAGTATCGTCGTCTGGATCGGGCCATGGCGGTGGTTCGGCATGAGATCGATTACTTGGCCAGCGCCTATCAGGACGATGAACTGGAGTTGGCAACCTGGATTGTCGATTGGGACAAACGCTTGAAAATGACTCGACGTTTTCAGCTACGCCGCCCCCGTGATGGCATGACGTTGTTGCGCGCTCAGACCACTTTTGTCTGCATCGAACTGTCCAGCGGCAAGCCTAAACGCATGCCTTTAGAGTTTATCGAGGGGTATGGCGTCGCCATTGCAGATCCCCTGGTTTCCAATCCCGCCAGCGCGCCGTAAACTGCCGGACTTTTTTTCGAGTGTGACCCATGCAAATTGCTCTGGCGCCCATGGAGGGACTGGTTGACGACATCCTGCGCGATGCGCTGACAAAAGTCGGCGGGATCGACTGGTGCGTGACCGAATTCATCCGGGTGTCCGAGCGCTTGATGCCGGCTCATTACTTCTACAAGTACGCGTCCGAGTTTCACAAAGGCGCCAAGACCGACGCGGGTACGCCGCTGCGCTTGCAACTGCTCGGCTCTGATCCGGTTTGTCTGGCGGAGAACGCTGCGTTTGCCTGTGAGCTGGGCGCGCCGGTGCTGGACCTGAACTTCGGTTGCCCGGCAAAAACCGTCAATCGCTCCCGTGGCGGTGCGATTCTGCTCAAAGAGCCTGAGTTGCTGCATTCGATCCTGAGTCAGGTGCGCAGGGCGGTGCCGAAGCACATTCCGGTCACCGCCAAAATGCGCCTGGGTTACGAAAACACTGACGGCGCGCTGGATTGTGCCCGGGCGTTGGCGGACGGCGGGGCCGAGCAGATTGTGGTGCATGCCCGTACCAAGGTCGACGGCTACAAGCCGCCTGCCCACTGGGAGTGGATCGCGAGAATCCAGGAAGTGGTCAAGGTGCCAGTGGTCGCCAACGGAGAAATCTGGACCGTGGACGACTGGCGGCGCTGCCGTGAAATCTGCGGCGCTCGGGACATCATGATCGGTCGCGGGCTGGTAGCGCGGCCTGATCTGGCTCGACAGATTGCCGCCGCGCAGAAAGGCGAGGAAGTGGTGCCGATGACCTGGGCTGAACTGCAACCCATGCTGCGGACCTTCTGGTTGCAGTGTCTGGACAAAATGACCCTGATTCAAGCGCCTGGCCGACTCAAGCAGTGGCTGGTGCTATTGACCAAAAGCTACCCTGAAGCGACGCAGATGTTTGATGCATTACGCCGTGAAACCGACTGTCAGCGGATCAGTGTTTTGCTCGGTGTCAGTGCCGACGAACGGTCATAAAAAATCTGAAAATAAACTCTTGAAAAGCTTTTGGGCGACCCTAGTTTGGGGATTACGCGATGCCGAATTCGGGTCGCGGATTAAACCACTCGCTGTTTACAGGAGATTTATCATGACTACTGCATTTTCTCTGGCCCCTCTGTTCCGTAGCTCTGTGGGCTTTGATCGTTTCAATGACCTGTTCGAGGCTGCTGCCCGCAATGAGTCCGCTGGCGGCTATCCTCCTTACAACGTCGAGAAGCATGCGGATGACCAATATCGCATCGTGATCGCGGCCGCAGGTTTCGTTGAAGAAGACCTTGAGCTTCAGGTCGAGAAGGGCGTGCTGACTGTTTCGGGCGGCAAGCGTGAAAATACTGCTGAGGGCGTGACTTACCTGCATCAGGGTATTGCTCAGCGGGCTTTCAAATTGTCGTTCCGGCTGGCTGATCACATCGAAGTGCAGAACGCTGGTTTGTCCAACGGCTTGCTGAACATTGATTTGCTGCGTCTGGTGCCTGAAGAGGCCAAAGCCAAACGCATTCCGATCAACGCGCAGAAAGTCCTGAACAGCTGATTGTTCAGTTGCCAGCAAAAGAAGGCGCCTTTATGGCGCCTTCTTTCGTTTCTAAGGACTCAACTGACTTTCTTTAAATAACATCTCGGGCTGCTTCAAGCGTTTTTCGAATGCGCTCAAGGTCAGCGGTTCGCTGAACAGATAGCCCTGATATAAACGACATCCCAACTGCTCAAGAAACTCCAGTTGCAGGGGTTGCTCAACACCTTCGGCAATCACCGTCAGGTTCAGGCTCTGGGCCATTGCCACGATTGCTCGGATGATTTCCGCGTCATTGGGGTCAGTGGTCGCGTCGCGGATGAACGACTGGTCAATTTTCAGCGCATCCACGGGCAAGCGTTTGAGGTAGGTAAGGGATGAGTAGCCGGTGCCGAAATCATCCATGGCAAAGCTGACACCGAGCTTTTTCAGCTCATGCATCTTGGCAATGGTTTCGTCCAGATTCTGAATGACGATGCCTTCAGTGATCTCCAGCTTGAGCAAGTTGCTCGGCAGGCTGTTGATGCGAAGACAGCGTTTGACGCGATCAACGAAGTCGGTCTGCCGGAACTGGCGGGGGCTGATGTTGACGCACAGACTGAAGTGCCGGATGTCGACCAGTTTGTCACGCAGCAGTTTGCTTGCCGTCCGGCAGGCTTCCTCAAGAATCCAGGCGCCTACCTCCAGAATCATTCCGCTCTCTTCCAGTATCTGGATGAACTGGTTAGGAGGCAGGTTCCCGGTTTCGGGGTGCTCCCAGCGCAACAGGGCCTCCGCGCCAATGATGCGGTTGAGGCGAGTGTCCACTTGCGGTTGATAACACAGGCTGAACTCCCCGCGTGGCAACGCCATGCGCAGATCATTCTCCATGCGCAGGCGTTCACTGGCCGCTTTTTGCATCGAATCATGAAACAGCTGTGTGGCATTGCGGCCCGAATCCTTCGCCCGGTACAGCGCGATATCGGCGCGTTTGAGCAGGTCGGCGCTGGTCAGGCCATGGTCGGGGATCAGTGCGATACCGATACTTGGCGTGATTTGCAGGCGTTGATTGTCCAGAAACATCGGCTGGGCGAGCAGGGCGCGAAGCATGTCGGCCAGTTCCAGTACCTGGTCGGTCACATCGTCGCGACTACCTTCCAGTCCGCTGATCAGTACCACGAACTCATCGCCGCCCAGTCGCGCCACGGTGTCTTCCATGCGCACGCTCGCTTCAAGCCGGGCGGTTACAATCTTCAGCACGCTGTCACCCACTGGATGGCCCAGCGAGTCATTGATGTGCTTGAAGTGATCCAGGTCCATGAAAAGAAGAGCGCCACGCAGATTGTGGCGTTGCAGCAGGATTATTTGCTGGCTGAGACGATCCATGAGCAATGCCCGGTTGGGCAGGTTGGTCAGGGAGTCATGATAGGCCAGGTGCTGAACCTGCTCCTGGGCGCTCTTCAGCTCGCTGATATCCCGCGCATTCATGAGCAGGCATTCGACATCGTTGAGGGTAATGGTTTCGACCGACACTTCAGCGGTGACGTGGGAGCCGTTCTTGTGACAGCCGGTCATTTCCCGGTGATGAACCCGGCCATTTTCTTGCAGATCGCGAATCAACTGCTCACGTTGTTCAATGTGAGCCCAGATGCCCAGCTCGGCGACAGTACGGCCGAGCACTTCGTCAGGGGTAAACCCCATCAATCGGCAAAAGCCTCCGTTGACCTCCAGGTAACGGCCACTGAGGCGCTCGGTGATGGTGATTGCGTCAGGACTGGAGTGGAATGCTTTGGCGAACTTCTCTTCGCTGGCCTTCAAGGCGCGTTCGGCGCGCAGGTGCGCGCTGTTGTCCATGAAGGTGCTGAGCAAATAAAGCTGACGCTCCAGTTCGACTTTCAATGCGCTGAAGGTGCCTTCAATCAGTCGGCCGTCGCGTGCGCGCAATCGCACATCCAGCCTCACGGGCTCGTCCTGGGCCATGACTCGTCTGACCAGGCTGTTGCGGTGTTCGGAATCGTCCCATAATCCCAGGTCTACACCTGTCCGACCAATGCTTTCGGCTGCGGGCCAGCCGAGCATTGTTTCGAACTGGCGATTGACCTCGCAGATTACTCCGCTGTCGATGGCGGACAGGATCACCACGTTGGGGCTGAGATTGTAGAGCGTTGCAAAACGCTTTTCGGATTCGCTCAGCGCCGCGGCATGGCCGGAGGGCTGAAAGGTGTTGCTATCTGCAAGTTCTGGCATGGGATCACGCGCCTGTAAGTAATAAAGGCAGTAATACGATCTTTAGCATCAGGAGCTTTCAGCATTGGCCAGCCTGGGCATCTAGCAGCGCCATGAATGCCCGGGCCGCATTGGACAACGTACGCTCCGTGTGAAGTATGTAGCCTAGCTGACGACTGAGCTGTATGCCCGGTAATGGAATACGCGCCACCTGTTCATCGAGCATAGTCCGTGGCAGCACGCTCCATGCGAGGCCGATGGACACCATCATTTTGATGGTTTCCAGATAGTTGGTGCTCATGGCGATATCCGGCTTCAGCCCTTGTGCTTCGCACAGTCCGCTGACGATGTGATGGGTAAACGTGTTGTTGCCGGGAAATACCGCCGGATAGCCGACGACGTCCTGCAAACTCACCGGGCCGCTGTTGGCCAGTGGGTGTTCAGGAGCGGCAACGAAGTCCAGCGGGTCGTCCCAGACTGACACGGCCTTGATCAGCGTGTGAGGATCCGGGGCCAGAGTGATGACTGCCAGCTCGGCGCGGCCATGAAGGATTTCCTCATAGGCGACCTCTGAATCCAGGAACTGAATGTCCAGCGCGACTTCAGGATAACGTCGGGTGAACTCCCGGAGCAGCGGGGGCAGACGGTGCAGGCCGATGTGATGACTGGTTGCCAATGTCAGGCGGCCGGTCACTTCACCCGTCAGATTGGTCAGTGCACGCCGGGTATCGTCCAGCACATTCAGAATCTGATAAGCCCTGGGCAGCAAGGCTCTACCAGCCTCGGTCAGGCTGACTTCCCGGCCCAGCCGGTCAAACAGCCGCACGTTCAACTGCTGTTCCAGCCCCGCTATACGCTTGCTGATAGCGGGCTGGGTCAAGTGCAGGTGTTCACCTGCTCCAGAAAAGCTGCCGGTTTCGGCGATGGCGATAAAAGCATTGAGGTTAGCCAGATCCATCTCAGATTCCAGTTGGTTATCCAAAGTATAAAAATTATGAATTTGAGTTATTTAAGCATATTTCGTAGCATGTCCGTACAAGCCAAAGGGTCATCCGGTTGTTTAAGATCGCCCGGCAGGCGAGCGTGAAAACTGATTTCACGACGACCTGGAAGGCATAGAAATAACAAGCTGATGAGGATTCGCCTGATGGCCGGCAAAACGTTGTACGACAAGCTCTGGGATTCGCACGAAGTAAAAAAACGTGACGATGGCTCGTCGCTCATTTACATCGATCGTCACATCATCCATGAAGTGACTTCGCCACAGGCCTTTGAAGGTCTGCGTCTGGCGGGCCGCAAGCCATGGCGCATCGACGCCAACATTGCGACCCCGGACCACAACGTACCGACCACTCCGGAACGTAAAGGCGGTATCGAAGCCATTGCCGACCAGGTGTCGCGTCTTCAGGTGCAGACCCTCGACGACAACTGCGACGAGTACGGCATTACCGAATTCAAAATGAACGACGTGCGTCAGGGCATCGTTCACGTGATCAGCCCGGAGCAGGGCGCGACCTTGCCGGGCATGACGGTGGTGTGTGGTGACTCCCACACTTCTACTCACGGCGCATTTGGGGCGCTGGCTCACGGTATCGGCACTTCAGAGGTTGAGCATGTGCTCGCCACTCAGTGCCTGGTGGCCAAGAAAATGAAAAACATGCTGGTTTCCGTCGAGGGCAAATTGCCCGTCGGCGTGACAGCTAAAGACATTGTGCTGGCGGTGATCGGCAAGATCGGCACCGCAGGCGGCAACGGCCATGCGATGGAGTTTGCGGGCAGCGCGATCCGCGATCTGTCGGTTGAAGGCCGTATGACCATCTGCAACATGTCCATCGAGGCGGGCGCTCGCGTCGGTCTGGTGGCTACCGATGAAAAAACCATTGCCTACGTGAAGGGGCGTCCTTTCGCACCTAAAGGCGAGCAGTGGGAGTTGGCAGTAGAAGCCTGGAAAGACCTGGTTTCCGATGCCGACGCGCACTTTGATACCGTGGTCAAACTCGACGCCGCGCAGATCAAACCGCAAGTCAGCTGGGGTACTTCTCCTGAGATGGTGCTGGCCGTTGATCAGAACGTTCCGGATCCGGCTCACGAAACTGATCTGGTCAAGCGTGGTTCCATTGAGCGTGCATTGAAGTATATGGGCCTCAAAGCCAATCAGGCCATCACTGACATTCAGCTGGATCGCGTATTTATTGGTTCCTGCACCAACTCGCGTATCGAGGATTTGCGTGCTGCGGCTGAAATCGCCAAAGGTCGCAAGGTGGCTTCGACTATCAAGCAGGCGATCGTTGTGCCGGGCTCCGGGCTGGTCAAGGCGCAGGCGGAAAGCGAAGGTCTGGACAAGATCTTTCTCGAGGCCGGTTTCGAATGGCGTGAGCCAGGTTGCTCGATGTGTCTGGCGATGAACCCGGACCGGCTGGAAAGTGGCGAGCATTGCGCGTCCACCTCCAACCGCAACTTCGAAGGTCGTCAGGGTGCCGGTGGTCGTACTCACCTGGTCAGCCCGGCGATGGCTGCAGCCGCAGCGGTCAACGGTCGTTTCATTGATGTTCGCGAACTGATTCAGCACTAAGGAGCCCAGCATGAAAGCCTTTACTCAGCACACCGGCCTTGTCGCTCCTCTGGATCGTGCCAACGTCGATACCGACCAGATCATTCCCAAGCAGTTTCTCAAGTCGATCAAGCGCACCGGCTTCGGTCCAAACCTGTTCGACGAATGGCGTTACTTGGATGTCGGGCAACCGTATCAGGACAACTCCAAGCGGCCTTTGAACCCTGATTTCGTGCTCAACGATGCTCGCTATCAGGGTGCCAGCGTGTTGCTGGCCCGGGAAAACTTCGGCTGCGGCTCAAGCCGTGAGCACGCGCCGTGGGCACTGGACGAGTACGGTTTCTGCGCGATCATCGCCCCCAGTTATGCCGATATCTTCTTCAACAACAGCTTCAAGAACGGCTTGCTGCCGATCATTCTCGACGAGGCTGAAGTTGATGAGCTGTTCAAGCAGGTTGAAGCCAACGAAGGTTACCAGTTGACCGTCGACCTGGCGGCCCAGACGGTCACTCGTCCGGATGGCAAGGTATACAGCTTTGAAGTCGATGCGTTTCGCAAGCACTGCCTGCTTGAAGGCCTGGATGACATCGGTCTGACCCTGGTAGATGGCGAAGCGATTGCCAGTTTCGAAGCGAAGCACCGCGCCAGCCAGCCATGGTTGTTCCGCGGTTGAGATTGAAGGCTTGGAATGCATTCCCATGTGGGAGCTGGGCTTGCCCGCGATAAGGTCCATGCGATCTAAAGTGAACCGCGTCCAGCCTTATCGCGGGCAAGCCCGGCTCCCACAGGAGACCGCATTTTTCAGTTAGATTTTCATCAGGAAGAATCCCATGACCAACTCCGCCCACACTCAAGTCGTAAAACGTCAATTCGGTGAGCAGGCCTCCGCCTATCTGAGCAGTGCCGTGCACGCGCAAGGCACCGAATTTGCGCTGCTACAGGCCGAAGTGGCGGGGCGCAGCAGTGCGCGGGTACTGGATCTGGGGTGTGGCGCGGGGCATGTGAGCTTCAATGTCGCGTCGGCAGTCAGCGAAGTGGTGGCGTATGACCTTTCGCAGCAAATGCTCGATGTCGTGGCCGCTGCAGCGCAGGAACGTGGGCTGACGAATGTCAGTACTGTGTGCGGCGCTGCGGAAAGTCTGCCTTTTGAGGATGGCGAGTTCGATTTCGTGTTCAGTCGCTATTCGGCTCACCACTGGAGTGATCTGGCGCCAGCCCTGCGTGAAGTGCGCAGAGTACTGAAACCGGGAGGCGTTGCCGCTTTTATCGACGTTATGTCTCCAGGCAGCCCGTTACTGGATACCTACCTGCAAAGTGTGGAAGTGCTGCGTGACACCAGCCACGTGCGCGACTACTCCGCCGCCGAGTGGCTGCGGCAGGTCAGCGAGGCGGGCCTGTTCACCCGCAGTCACAGCCGTCAGCGTCTGCACCTCGAGTACAACTCCTGGGTAGAACGCATGCGCACTCCGCAAGCCTTTCGGGTCGCGATTCGTGAATTGCAGCAGGCTATGGGCGCAGAAGTGCGCGAATATTTCGAGATTACCGCTGACGGCTCGTTCAGCACCGATGTGCTGGTGTTATGGGCCGAACGCTAACTTTTTCCGTTCAGTAGACGAAGAGGCGCTGATCAACAGTGCCGTTACAAAAATTTGAGGATGTTATGAGCAAGCAGATTCTGATTCTCCCAGGCGACGGTATTGGTCCGGAAATCATGACCGAAGCGGTAAAGGTTCTTGAGCTGGCCAACGAAAAGTATCAACTGGGCTTCGAACTCAGCCACGATGTGATCGGCGGCGCGGCCATCGACAAGCATGGCGTGCCACTTGCCGACGAAACGCTCGAGCGTGCCCGCGCTGCTGACGCAGTATTGCTGGGGGCTGTGGGCGGCCCGAAATGGGACGCCATCGAGCGTGATATCCGCCCAGAGCGCGGCCTGCTGAAAATCCGTGCGCAACTGGGCCTGTTCGGCAACCTGCGTCCAGCCATCCTGTATCCGCAACTGGCTGATGCCTCCAGCCTCAAGCCTGAAATCGTTGCCGGTCTGGACATTCTCATCGTCCGCGAACTGACGGGCGGTATTTATTTTGGCGCGCCGCGTGGCAGCCAGACCCTGGAAAACGGCGAGCGTCAGGCCTACGACACGCTGCCGTATAGCGAGAGTGAGATTCGCCGCATTGCTCGCGTCGGTTTCGACATGGCACGTGTACGTGGCAAGAAGCTGTGCTCGGTAGACAAGGCTAACGTTCTGGCCTCCAGCCAACTGTGGCGTGAAGTGGTCGAGGAAGTCGCCAAGGACTATCCGGATGTCGAGCTGAGTCACATGTACGTCGACAACGCCGCCATGCAACTGGTGCGTGCGCCGAAGCAGTTTGATGTGATCGTCACCGATAATATGTTCGGCGACATTCTGTCCGACGAAGCGTCGATGCTCACCGGCTCCATCGGCATGCTGCCGTCGGCCTCGCTGGACGCCAATAACAAGGGCATGTATGAGCCTTGCCATGGCTCGGCACCTGACATCGCGGGCAAAGGCATTGCCAACCCGCTGGCGACCATCCTTTCGGTCTCGATGATGCTGCGTTACAGCTTCAATCTGACCGACGCTGCCGACGCCATTGAAAAGGCCGTAAGCCTGGTTCTGGATCAAGGCTTGCGCACTGGCGACATCTGGTCGGCGGGCAATGCGAAGGTCGGCACGCAGGAAATGGGCGACGCTGTAGTCGCCGCGCTGCGCAATCTGTAATATCTCGGGCCCGTCGCGAATTCGAACCCGAATGCGACGGCCCACTTTTTAAACAAGGTGTAGTTGCGATGAAACGTGTAGGTCTGATCGGTTGGCGTGGAATGGTCGGTTCCGTGCTCATGCAGCGGATGCTGGAAGAGCAGGATTTTGATCTGATCGAGCCGGTGTTTTTCACCACCTCCAACGTAGGCGGCCAAGGCCCCTCCGTCGGCAAGGACGTGGCTCCGCTCAAAGATGCTTACAGCATTGACGAGCTGAAAACCCTCGACGTGATTCTGACCTGCCAGGGCGGCGACTACACCAATGAGGTGTTTCCGAAGCTGCGCGAAGCCGGTTGGCAGGGTTACTGGATCGATGCCGCCTCCAGCCTGCGTATGCAGGATGATGCGGTCATCGTTCTGGATCCGGTTAACCGCAAGGTCATCGATCAGCAACTGGATGCGGGCACCAAGAACTACATTGGCGGTAATTGCACGGTCAGCTTGATGCTGATGGGCTTGGGCGGCCTGTTCGAAGCCGGTCTGGTTGAGTGGATGAATGCCATGACCTATCAGGCGGCTTCCGGTGCTGGCGCGCAGAACATGCGTGAGCTGATCAAGCAGATGGGCGCGACTCACGCGGCTGTTGCTGACGACCTGGCCAATCCTGCCAGCGCGATTCTGGACATCGACCGCAAGGTCGCTGAAGCCATGCGCAGCGATGCCTACCCGACCGAAAACTTCGGTGTGCCGTTGGCCGGCAGCCTGATCCCTTGGATCGACAAGGAACTGCCGAACGGTCAGAGCCGTGAAGAGTGGAAAGGGCAGGCCGAGACCAACAAGATTCTGGGTCGCTTCAAGAGCCCGATTCCTGTCGATGGTATCTGCGTGCGGATCGGCTCGATGCGTTGCCACAGCCAGGCATTGACTATCAAGCTCAATAAGGACGTGCCAATCGCCGACATCGAAGGTTTGATCAGCCAGCACAACCCTTGGGTGAAGCTGGTGCCAAACCATCGCGAAGCGAGCATTCAGGAGCTGAGCCCGACTTCCGTGACTGGCACCATGAGCATTCCGGTGGGCCGCCTGCGCAAGCTGAACATGGGCTCGCAGTATCTGGGCGCGTTCACCGTTGGCGATCAGTTGCTGTGGGGCGCGGCCGAACCGCTGCGTCGCATGCTGCGGATCCTGCTGGAGCGTTGATCGTCCGGTTGTAGCTGACATGAAAAACCGCCTTTCGGGGCGGTTTTTTTATGGACGAAGATTTTTGGTTGGAATGCATTCCCTTGTGGGAGCTGAGCTTGCTAGCGATAAGGACACCGCGCATTGCAGTTCGAGCTCGTCCAGGCTTATCGCGAGCAAGCTCCGCTCCCACAGGATTTCGCAGGAGTCAAAAAAATCCCATAATATGGGATTAAAATTTACATATTGAGATATTCGTCGTTTCAGGTTTATAGTCCTCCTCGCACTCACTGCTCAAAAAATAATAGGTGAAGCGATGCAAGCGCATTTGATCGCGCTCGATTGGGGGACAACCTCTCTTCGTGCTTATCGGCTCGGCGATCACGGCCGGGTTCTGGAACAGCGCTCACTGAGCGCAGGCATCATGCAATTACCGAGTACGCCGCGAATGATCGCTGGTGCACTCTGCAGCGACGGTTTCGAACTGGCCTTTGACGAGGCGTGTGGCGACTGGCTCGATGCCGAACCCAACCTGCCGGTCATTGCCTGTGGCATGGTTGGCAGCGCCCAAGGCTGGCGTGAAGCGGTTTATCGTGAAACCCCGGCCAGCGTGTCCGGCCTCAGCTCTGCCTTGCAAACCGTGCGCAGCCTGCGTGGCGTCGATGTCCACATCATCCCCGGTGTACTCCAGCGTTCGGTCCTGCCCAACGTCATGCGTGGCGAAGAAACCCAGGTGCTGGGTGTTTTGGCAGGACTTTCTGCAACCGAAGTGCTTAAACCCTTATTGATCGGTCTACCCGGCAGCCATTCCAAATGGGTTCAGGCCGCCGACGGCTGCATCCTGCATTTCGATACCTTCATGACCGGCGAAGTCTTTGCTGCGCTGAGCAACCACACGATTCTCGGCCGCACCATGCAGCGCAGCGATGTCTTCGATCAGGCGGCGTTTGATCTGGGGGTCGCGGTGGCGTTGTCGGCTGACGGCGCAGCAGGGCCGCTATCAACGATTTTCAGTTGCCGCACCTTGGGCCTGACCGGCCAACTCAGTGCTGATGCCCAACCTGATTACTTGTCCGGTCTGTTGATCGGGCATGAGCTGGCAACCCTCGCCACTCTGCAGCGTGCCCATCATTCCGAATTGCCTCCCGTCATTCTTCTGGGTGGCGAGCAGCTGTGTCTGCGTTACGGGCGAGCCTTGCACGCCTGCGGTTTTCTTCACGTGACGGTGGCAGAACAGGCCACTGAGCGCGGTCTTTGGCAAGTGGCACTCAAAGCCGGCTTGCTCGCCAACATTCCATTAGAGGTCTGACATGCTCAAGCAAGCACTGCTCGAAAACGGTTTGATCGCCATTCTGCGTGGTCTGCGTCCGGCAGAAGCGCCCGCCATTGGTGATGTGTTGTATGAGGCGGGTTTCCGGGTCATTGAAGTGCCCCTTAATTCGCCGCAGCCCTATGACAGCATTCGTCTGTTGCGCCAGAGTCTGCCTGCCGATTGCCTGATCGGTGCAGGCACCGTGATGACTCCTGAACAGGTCAACCTGGTCAAGGAGGCGGGCGGGCAGGTCATCGTCATGCCGCACAGTGATGCCAAGGTGTTGCGCGCCGCCAAAGAGGCGGGGTTGTTTCTGTCACCTGGAGTGGCGACACCGACAGAAGCCTTCGCTGCGTTGGCCGAAGGTGCTGATGTGCTGAAGCTTTTTCCCGCTGAGCAAATGAGCCCTGCCGTGGTGAAAGCCTGGCTTGCGGTGTTGCCGATAGGGACAGCACTGGTTCCGGTGGGGGGTATTACCCCGGACAACATGAAGGTCTTTCTGGAGGCAGGCGTCAAAGGTTTCGGTCTCGGCTCGGGTTTGTTCAAACCGGGCATGAGCGCAGCCGAAGTGGGCGAGCGCGCTCATGCCTATGTCGCGGCCTGGAAGCAATTGACCGAACGTTTTTGAGTCAACCAGAGCGCTTCAGGCGCCACTTCAAATAAGAGAATCGCACACATGAAAATTACCAAACTTACGACTTTTATCGTTCCGCCACGCTGGTGCTTCCTCAAGGTCGAAACCGACCAAGGCATTACGGGTTGGGGCGAACCGGTGGTTGAAGGCCGTGCTCACACGGTTGCAGCGGCTGTCGAAGAGTTGTCTGACTACCTGATCGGCAAAGACCCGCGCAATATCGAAGACATCTGGACCGTGCTCTATCGTGGCGGTTTTTATCGCGGCGGCGCGGTGCACATGAGCGCACTGGCCGGTATCGATCAGGCGTTGTGGGATATCAAGGGCAAGCATCTGGGGGTATCGGTCAGCGATTTGCTCGGCGGCCAGGTGCGCGACAAGATCCGTGTTTACTCGTGGATCGGCGGCGACCGCCCGGCTGATACCGCCCGTGCGGCCAAAGAAGCGGTGGAGCGGGGCTTCACTGCGGTGAAGATGAACGGCACCGAAGAGTTGCAGTTCCTCGATACCTTCGACAAGGTCGACCTCGCGCTGGCCAACGTTGCCGCAGTGCGTGACGCAGTCGGGCCAAACGTGGGCATCGGCGTCGATTTCCATGGCCGGGTGCACAAACCCATGGCCAAGGTACTGATGAAAGAACTGGACCCGTACAAACTGATGTTCATCGAAGAGCCAGTGCTCAGCGAGAACTACGAGGCGTTGAAAGAGCTGGCGCCCTTGACCAGTACGCCGATTGCCCTGGGCGAAAGGCTGTTCTCGCGCTGGGATTTCAAGCGCGTGTTGAGCGAAGGCTACGTCGACATTATCCAGCCTGATGCGTCCCATGCCGGTGGTATCACTGAGACTCGCAAGATCGCCAACATGGCTGAAGCCTACGACGTCGCCCTTGCGTTACATTGCCCGCTCGGTCCGATAGCCCTGGCTGCGTGCCTGCAACTGGATGCGGTCTGCTACAACGCCTTCATTCAAGAGCAGAGCCTGGGTATTCACTACAACGAGAGTAATGACCTGCTGGATTACATCAAGAATCCCGAGGTGTTCGATTACGACAAAGGCATGGTGAAAATTCCCAACGGACCCGGCCTGGGCATCGAGATCAACGAAGAGTACGTCAAGGAGCGCGCGGCTATCGGCCATCGCTGGCGCAACCCGATCTGGCGCCATGCCGATGGCAGCTTTGCGGAGTGGTGATTTCTCAGGCTGACGCCTGACCCTTGTAGGAGCTGCCGAAGGCTGCGAAAGCGATCTGCCTGAATCACCGCGATTCGCAGCCTTTGGCAGCTCCTACAGGGGGTCACCAGTTCATAGCGACCTCAATAAAGACAAAAAGAGGCACCTCACATGCAAACCCGCACTCTCGAAGGGGCGGCGTCTTTAGTCACGCCTACCCGCAAGCGTTATTTCATCATGGTCCTGTTGTTCATCACCGTCGTGATCAACTATCTGGACCGCAGCAACCTGTCCATCGCCGCGCCTGCGCTGACCAGCGAACTGGGTATCGATCCGGTGCATGTCGGATTGATTTTCTCGGCATTCGGCTGGACTTACGCGGCCATGCAATTACCCGGTGGCTGGCTCGTCGACCGTGTACCGCCACGAATCCTGTACACCGTCGCATTGGCGCTGTGGTCCATCGCGACCATCATGCTCGGCTTCGCTGCCAGCTTCATCGCGCTGTTCGTTTTGCGCATGGCAGTGGGCGCCCTGGAAGCACCGGCGTATCCCATCAACAGTCGTGTCGTCACCACCTGGTTTCCCGAGCGTGAGCGGGCCACGGCCATTGGCTTCTATACCTCAGGGCAGTTTGTCGGTCTGGCATTTCTGACACCGGTGCTGGCCTGGCTGCAAGCGCACTACGGCTGGCACATGGTGTTCGTCAGCACTGGTGCGGTGGGCGTGCTCTGGGCGGTTATCTGGTACATGGTGTATCGCGAGCCTCGTGATTTCAAAGGCGTCAACGAGGCAGAAATCGAGTTGATTCGCGAGGGCGGCGGGCTGGTGGATATCCAGGCTGACACGGCAAAGGAAAAACGTCCGTTCAGTTGGGCGGATCTGGGCATCGTGCTCACCAAACGCAAGCTATGGGGGATCTACCTGGGTCAGTTTTGCCTGAACTCGACGCTGTGGTTCTTTCTGACCTGGTTCCCGACCTATCTCGTGAAATACCGCGGCATGGATTTCATCAAATCTGGCCTGTTGGCGTCGCTGCCATTTCTCGCGGCATTCATCGGTGTGCTGTGTTCGGGATTTTTCTCTGACTGGCTGATCCGTCGCGGTCATGCCGTCGGTTTTGCGCGTAAATTGCCGATCATTGCCGGTCTGCTGATTTCCACCTCTATCATTGGCGCCAACTTCGTTGATTCGACGCCGCTGGTCATCGCATTTCTGGCGCTGGCGTTCTTCGGTAATGGCCTGGCGTCCATCACCTGGTCGCTGGTATCGACCCTGGCCCCGGCGCGTCTGCTGGGCCTGACGGGCGGGACCTTCAACTTCATCGGCAACCTGTCGGCCATTGCCACGCCTATCGTGATTGGCTTCTTGGTGTCCGGCGATTCCTTTGCGCCTGCTATTACCTACATCTCAGTGCTGGCGCTGCTGGGCGCGCTGTCCTACATCCTGCTGGTGGGCAAGGTCGAGCGTATCGAGCTTTAACCGCGGATATCGGAAGTAGCATGGAGATGAGCTGGCGGCGATAATGCCGCCAGTTTTTTGAGGGGATAAGCCTGATATGTCGCAAGCGCTCGACGACACAGCAAGCAGCACTTCCAAAGATTCGGCGCCGACGGGTACGCAGACCCTGTTGCGCGGGCTGGGCGTGGTTCAGGCCGTCGCCGACGGTGCACGGGACCTCAAGGAAATTGCCCGGCGCATTGGCACCACGCGCAGCACTACGCACCGGTTGGTCAGTTGCCTGGTGGAGGAGCGTTATCTGCGGGTATTGCCTCAGGTCGGCTACCTGCTGGGGCCCAAGTTGATCGAGCTGGGTTTTCAGGCGCGGGAAGAGGTGCCTTTGGCGATATTGGCCCGGCCTTATCTGGATGAGCTTTCACAGTTGACCGGCGACACTGTCCACCTCGCGATTCGTGACGGCGACGAGGTGCTTTATCTGCACAAGAATCCTGGGCGTAACGGTCCGGAAATGCGTTCACGAGTTGGCCATCGTATGCCGCTGGCGCGTACCGGGATCGGCAAGGCGCTGCTGCTGGACAGCGTGGAAAGCGAGTGGCTGCGGCTGTACCAGGTCAGTTTGCCGGAAGTGGCGCGCAACCCGTTGTGGCCCGCTCATGAGGAGCAGTCCTGGGAGCAGGTGCGTCAGCGTATGCATGAGTACGTGGAAGGCGGTTACGCGTTTGATCTTGAGGATAACGAGCCGTCGATCCGCTGCGTGGCAGCGCCGATTCGTGATGCGGGCAAGCACATTGTTGCCGGCATCAGCATCGCCAGTACCGTGCCTTACATGCCGTTGGAGAAAATGGCCGAGCTGGTGCCGTTGATCAAGGAGACGGCGGCCAGGTTGTCGGCGGAGTTGGGTGGATGAGCCGGGCCCCTGTAGGAGCTGCCGAAGGCTGCGAATGACGGTGCGTCAGACATAGCGTCTTCGCAGCCTTCGGCAGCTCCTACAGGAAGAGCGATCAATCGATCAGGCTTTCAACGTCGCCATATCAATCACAAAGCGATACTTCACATCGCCTTTTACGACACGCTCGAACGCTTCGTTGATGTTGCGGATGTCGAGCATTTCGATGTCGCAGGTGATGTCGTGTTCGGCACAGAAATCCAGCACTTCCTGGGTTTCGGCCATGCCACCAATCATCGAGCCAGCCAGTACCTTGCGGGACATGACCAGGTTCACTGCGTTCACCGGCGGATCTACAGGCTCGATCAGCCCGACCAGAATGTGCACGCCATCGAAGCGTAGTGTCTGCAGGTAGGGATTGAGATCGTGCTGCACCGGGATGGTGTCCAGCAGGAAGTTGAATGTCCCTGCAACCGCTTGCATCTGGGCTTCGTCGGTTGAGATAACCACGTGATCAGCACCCTGGCGACGACCTTCTTCTGCCTTGCTGGCGGAGCGAGTAAACAGGGTGACTTCAGCGCCCATCGCCTTGGCGAATTTGATGCCCATGTGGCCCAGACCACCCATGCCCAATACGCCAACCTTGTCACCAGCTTTCACACCGTAGTGCTTGAGCGGCGAGTAGGTGGTAATACCTGCGCACAGAATCGGTGCTGCACTGGCGAGGTTCAGTTTTTCAGGGATGCTCACCACGAAACGCTCGCTGACCACGATGCTGTCGGAGTAGCCGCCCATGGTCAGGCTGCCGTCAATGCGGTCCTGCCCGGCATAGGTTGGGGTCATGCCGTTCTGGCAGTAGTTTTCCAGATCCGCTTTACAGGCGTCGCAGGTACGGCAGGAGTCAACCATGCAGCCAACACCCACGAGATCGCCGACTTTGTACTTGCTGACATCTGCACCGACTGCCGTCACCTTGCCGACAATCTCGTGGCCGGGCATCAGTGGGTAAGCAGCGAAGCCCCACTCGTCGCGGGCCTGGTGGATGTCGGAGTGGCAGACGCCGCAGAACATGATTTCGATGGCCACATCATCCGGGCGCGGGCTGCGGCGTTCGAAGGACATGGGGGCGAGGGGCGCGGTCGATGATTGAGCGGCATAACCGATAGCTGTGTACATGGTGAACCTCGCAAGGCAATGAATAATTGAGGCTGACCAGTTTGCGGGAAGGCAGGGTTCAGGGCCATGACCATTCCTCCGCGACTCATGCCTGATCCTCCGGAGGTTTTGGGTTTGATGTTGCTACATGTGGCATTTCTGCGATCATGCAGCTGTCTAATCCTCCGCCCGGTGCCCCATGTCGTTGCCTCATCAAACCGATGCCAATGCCACCCTTGTTTCTCTTATCAAGCCACTGGCGACGCGTCCAGGTTTCGTGCCGACGTTGCTGCCCGAAGTCAACGTAGTGTCGCTCTCTACCTATGTTGCAAGCAGCCCGCAGATCTACGAGCCGAGCCTTATGATCATCGCCCAGGGCGGCAAGCTGGCGAGCCTGGGTACACGAACCTTCGATTATGGTGCCGGGCATTATCTGGTTCAGGCGCTTTCGGTGCCGTTCATGTGCGAAACCTTTGCCACGCCTGAGGCGCCATTGTTTGGCGTTTCTGTGGCGATTGACCGGGTGATGCTGGGTGAGCTGGTGCAGGCCATGGGGCCAATGCCGGATCAGATTGTGGAAGCGCAGACTCCGGAGTCCATGACGTCGGTGTTGCTGGATGCGCCGATGCGGGAAAGTGTCGAGCGATTGTTGCGCTGCCTGCACGATCCGCTGGATTGTCAGGTACTGGGTCCGTCGCGGTTGCGCGAGGTGCTGTATGCCGCGTTGCGCGGTCCTCAAGCCGGGGTGTTACGTGCGCTGGTCGCCCAGCAGAGCCATTTCTCGCGTGTTGCAGCATCGCTGGCGTATCTGCATAGCCATTACGCCGAGCCGTTGAATGTGGAAACCCTGGCACGGCAGGCCAACATGAGTGCCTCAACCTTCCATGAGCATTTCAAGCGCAGCACCTTGCTGTCGCCGGTGCAGTATCTGAAACGTCTGCGTCTGCTCAAGGCCCAGCAAATGCTGATTGCCGAAGGGATGGGAGTGGCGCAGGTTGCGCATTGCGTCGGGTATCAAAGCACGTCGCAGTTCAGTCGTGAGTACAAACGCTACTTTGACCGGAACCCGGGCGAAGAGGGGCTGCAGCTGCGAATTCCGGCTTGATTTGCGATACAAAAAAAGCCCCGTAAGGGGGCTTTTCTCTTTTAGCTTGCAGCTAAAAACCTGCAGCTGCTCTGTTACATATTAGGATACGTCGGGCCGCCGCTGCCTTCCGGTGTCACCCACGTGATGTTCTGCGAAGGGTCCTTGATGTCACAGGTCTTGCAGTGCACGCAGTTCTGGGCATTGATCTGGAAGCGCTTCTCGCCGTCTTCCTGTGTCACCACTTCATAGACGCCAGCCGGGCAGTAACGTTGAGCGGGCTCGTCATACAGCGGCAGGTTTTTGCCAATCGGGATGCTTGGGTCGGTCAGCTTCAGGTGGCACGGCTGTTCTTCTTCGTGGTTAGTACCGGAGATGAATACCGAGCTGAGCTTGTCAAAGCTGAGTTTGCCGTCGGGTTTCGGGTAGTCGATCTTCGCCGAGTCTGCTGCAAGCTTCATGCAGGCATAATCCGGCTTGGTGTCGTGCAGCGTGAACGGCAGCTTGCCACCGAAGATGTTCTGATCAACAAAGTTGAACGCGCCGCCCATGATTGCGCCGTACTTGTGCAGGGCCGGGCCGAAGTTGCGGCTGGCGAACAGCTCTTCGTGCAGCCAGCTGTTTTTGAAGGCTGAGACATAAGTGTTCAGCTCATCACCGCCTTCCTTGCCCGCCAACAACGCCTCTGCTACCGATTCAGCGGCCAGCATGCCGGACTTCATGGCTGTGTGGCTGCCTTTGATCTTGGCAAAGTTCAGTGTGCCCAGATCGCAACCGATCAGTGCGCCGCCCGGGAAGACCATCTTCGGCAGCGAATTGAGACCGCCTTTGCAGATGGCTCGTGCGCCGTAGCTGATGCGCTTGCCACCTTCGAGATACTGCGAAACTACCGGGTGGTGCTTGTAGCGCTGGAATTCGTCGAACGGAGACAGGTAAGGGTTGCTGTACGACAGGTCGACGATCAGGCCCACGACCACCTGATTGTTTTCCAGGTGATAAAGGAAAGAACCTCCCATGTTTTCGTCGTCCAGCGGCCAGCCTGCGGTATGCACCACCAGACCTTGTTCATGTCTGGCCGGGTCAACTTCCCAGATTTCTTTCAGGCCGATGCCGTAGTGCTGGGCGTCAGCGTCGGTATCAAGGTTGAAGCGTTTGATCAGTTGCTTGCCGATGTGGCCACGGCAGCCTTCGGCGAACAGCGTGTACTTGCCGCGCAATTCCATGCCAGGGGTGTACAGGCCGTCTTTTGGCTGACCTTCGCGGTCGACACCCAGATCACCGGTGATGATGCCGCGTACTACGCCGCTTTCATCGATCAGCGCTTCCTGGGCAGCAAAGCCCGGGTAGATTTCAACGCCCAGGTTCTCGGCCTGCTGGGCCAGCCAGCGGCACAGATTGCCCAGAGAGATAATATAGTTGCCCTCGTTGTGCATGGTCTTGGGCACAAAGAGGTCCGGGACTTTCACTGATTTTTCGGCACTGCGCAGGACGTAGATGTCGTCACGCTTGACTGGAGTGTTCAGCGGCGCGCCGAGGTCTTTCCAGTCCGGGAACAATTCGTTTAGCGCGCGGGGTTCGAACACTGCGCCAGAGAGGATGTGTGCGCCAACTTCGGAGCCTTTTTCCACCACGCAGACGCTGATTTCCTGACCGGCTTCAGCAGCCTTTTGTTTTAGACGGCACGCGGCAGAAAGCCCGGCGGGGCCGGCACCGACGATGACGACGTCGAATTCCATAAATTCGCGTTCCACAGGCTATCTCCTACTCAAGGCTCACAGTATTTTTTATATGCAGCGGTGCGGGGCATCAGTAACCCACATCTTTTAATGCTGCGCAGTATATCTACACCACCCGGCAGGGCCAATACAAACGTTTGTTTGAAATGGCCGCAGGCCAGATAAAACGCAGACGCGCGGCTCATGACTGGCGGTTTTGTCGTATTGACCGCATAACGGCTTGCGGTCAAGATACGGACGGTTTTGCGCTCGCCGTAGGCTGAACATCGCCTGAACTGCACCTCTGAGGCGTTACGAGCGCGTTGCAGACAATCCAGGTCACGATTATTGCGGGTGCAAAGTTTACACGCCTGCATTACCCAGATGTGCGGCATCTGGCGTTTATCCCTGTTTAGGTGGCTTGTTTATTAAGGTCACCGTTCGTTCTGTACGAATACGGCTGTTTCCAGAGGTTGCTTCACGGGTACATATGCATCGCCGGGTGCTGCACCGGGCGACTTTCTTTTCACCGGAGAGAAACGAGGAATCCATGAAGGTTCTAGTAGCTGTCAAACGAGTGGTCGACTATAACGTCAAGGTTCGCGTCAAGGCGGACAACTCCGGCGTCGATCTCGCTAACGTCAAGATGTCGATGAATCCCTTCTGCGAAATCGCTGTGGAAGAAGCCGTACGCCTTAAAGAGAAAGGCGTTGCGACTGAAATCGTCGTTGTTTCCATTGGTCCGACCAACGCTCAGGAGCAATTGCGTACCGCGCTGGCTCTGGGTGCCGACCGTGCCATCCTCGTTGAGTGCGCCGATGAGCTGAATTCTCTGGCCGTTGCCAAGCTGCTCAACGCGGTCGTTGCCAAGGAACAGCCACAGCTGGTCATCCTCGGCAAACAGGCGATCGACAGCGACAACAATCAGACTGGTCAGATGCTGGCCGCTTTGAGCGGTTTTGCTCAGGGCACTTTCGCGTCGAAAGTTGAAGTCAGCGGCGACAAGGTTGCCGTGACCCGCGAAATCGACGGTGGCCTGCAGACCGTTTCGTTGAGCCTTCCAGCAGTGGTGACCACTGACCTGCGTCTGAATGAGCCGCGCTACGCGTCGCTGCCAAACATCATGAAAGCCAAGAAGAAGCCACTTGAAGTGCTGACCCCGGATGCTCTGGGTGTTTCCACTGCATCCACCACCAAGACCATCAAAGTCGAAGCGCCTGCTGCACGTAGCGCAGGTATCAAGGTCAAGTCGGTGGCTGAACTGGTCGAGAAACTGAAAAACGAAGCGAAGGTGATCTAACCATGACTATCCTGGTAATCGCTGAACACGACAACGCTACACTGGCTCCAGCCACGCTTAATACTGTGGCGGCTGCTGTCAACATTGGCGGCGACATTCACGTACTCGTTGCCGGTGCTGGCGCTTCGGGTGTTGCCGACGCCGCTGGCAAGGTATCGGGCGTATCGAAGGTCCTGGTCGCTGATAACGCCGCCTACGCCCATCAGTTGCCGGAAAACATCGCTCCGCTGGTCGTTGAGCTGGCCGGTAGCTACAGCCACATTCTGGCCGCTGCTACTTCCAATGGTAAAAACATCCTGCCGCGCGTTGCTGCCTTGCTGGACGTCGACCAGATCTCCGAGATCATTTCGGTTGAGTCGGCGGACACCTTCAAGCGTCCAATCTACGCCGGTAACGCCATCGCTACCGTGCAGTCTTCGGCTTCGATCAAAGTGATCACCGTACGCGCTACCGGTTTCGATCCTGTTGCTGCTGAAGGCGGCTCGGCTGCGGTTGAAGCGGTTTCTGCCGCTCACGACGCGGGTAAATCGAGCTTTGTCGGCGAAGAGCTGGCCCAGTCTGATCGTCCGGAACTGACCGCTGCCAAGATCGTCGTTTCTGGTGGTCGTGGCATGCAGAATGGCGACAACTTCAAGCACTTGTACACGCTGGCTGACAAGCTGGGCGCCGCTGTTGGTGCTTCCCGTGCTGCAGTGGACGCAGGCTTTGTGCCGAACGATATGCAGGTCGGTCAGACCGGCAAGATCGTAGCGCCTCAGCTTTACATCGCGGTGGGTATCTCCGGCGCGATCCAGCATCTGGCGGGCATGAAAGACTCGAAAGTCATCGTGGCGATCAACAAGGACGAAGAGGCGCCTATTTTCCAGGTCGCTGATTACGGCCTAGTAGCTGATTTGTTCGAAGCCATTCCTGAGCTGGAGAAGCTGGTCTAATCCAGATGCTTCGCTTATAAGTGCTTCTATAAAGTCCCGTTCGTTTCGGCCGGTGAGCATCGCAGTCAGTGCGAGTTCATAGGGTCCGGGCGAGCGGGTTTTTTATTGGCTGTTTTAAAGCCTTGAAAAAGTCCTGAAGCAAAAAAGGTTTTCCCATGGTTCAGTCAAACAGGCTGCTTGCTGCGCTTGTCATCGGTTTGCTTGCAGGGCCCGGCGTCGCAATGGCGGCGGGTAAGTGTGAACGCCTGATCGTGACCGGCAGCCCGGATGCGCCGCCTTACCTGTGGCGTGATCCTCAAGACCCCAAACACTTGATGGGCGCCAGTGCTGATCTGTTCAAGCAGGCGGCGCATGAGCTTGGGATCAAGGTCGAAGTGCTCTACGCCGGTAAGCGCAGTCAGGCGCTTGAAGAAGTGCGTAGCGGACGCATGGACATGTTGGTCGACGCGCCACTGAGTCAGGCCGAACTTGACGCGCTGGATTACATCCATCCGCCGCTGATCCAGAATGAAATCATGGTCTGGACGCGTCAGGATCAATCGCTGCCACTGGATACGCTGGCTGATCTGCATGGGCACACAGGTGCGGCATCCGAACGAATCCGGATGACCCAGGCGTTCGATGCAGCCGTCAAGGCGCAACTGACCCTTGAGCGCCTCCCTAATCTGACTGAAGCCTTTCAAAAATTGATGCTGGGGCAGGTGGACTACGTTCTCGCCAGTCGCTATCCGGGGATGGCGATGGTGCAGACGTTGGGCCTGACCAAGGATCTGGTGGCGCGTCCACAACCGGTTGACCAGCCGGGTCTGTATCTTGCCTTGTCGTTCAACTCGGCCTGCAACGATCCCTGGCTTCGCGGACAATTGGCGAAAAAGATGACAGAATCGGCCGCCTCAGGCCTGTCGGGCGAAGCAATCAAACGCAATCTGGAAACCTGGAAGGCTCAACTACTGCAGCCGGCCAGCGCCCCAAACAAGTAGGAATGTTTTTTTGTGATTTCTTTTGTGACCTGTCTAGCGACTTCTTTTGTAAAAAGACGCCCCTTATTGGCCGCCATGGCACTCGTTACTCTGGCTGGCTGCGCCAATGATCCAGCCCCCATCGAGCAGATGAAACTGACCGAAAAGGCCGTGGCCCAGGCCAAGGCCGTCGGTGCTGTCGACGAGGAGCCAGAGATGCAAATGGCGGAATCGAAACTGGCTCAGGCTAGATCCGACATGACCAACGAGTCGTACAAGGCTGCACGCATGCAGGCCGAGCAGGCTGAGCTGGATGCGCGTCTGGCGGAAGCACGGGTTCTGACTGAAAAGAGCGAGGCGCAGGTCACCCAACTTAATACCCGCCTCAATCGTCTGCGCAAGCAGTTGGGGGAGGGCCAATGAACCTTGTTCCCCGTGCATTGAGCGTTTGCCTGCTGCTGGGCTCGGCCGGACTCTACGGCTGCGCAGGTCATCAGGGCAGCGAACAGGCTTTGCAACAGGCCAATGCTGACTTTCAGAAGGTCAAGGAAGACAGCGATGTTCTGCGCAGTGCCCCGAAGGACGTAGTGCGGGCGGGTGAATTGCTGGGCAAGGCAGAGCGCCTGTCGAGTTATCTGGGCAGCGGCAGTGATGTGGCCCATTACGCTTATCTCAGCAGCCGATACAGTGAAATCGCCCGGGAGCACGCCAATTTGCTGCTCAACACCGAGCGTCTGGAAAAGCAGGAGATGGAGCGCCAGCGTCTTCAATTGGCGCTGCGTGAAGCCAAGCTGGCCAGTGCCCAGCAACACGGTCAGTGGCTGGAAGACCAGATTGTCAGCCTTGCTACCACACAGACCGAGCGTGGTCTGGTCATGACATTGGGCGACGTATTGTTCGACACCGGTCATGCTGAACTCAAAAGCTCGGCTAACCGGACGGTGCTCAAGGTCGTGCAATTTTTGCAGCTCAACCCCAAGCGCGTGGTTCGGATTGAAGGCTACACCGACAACGTCGGCGACAAGCAGGAAAACCTGCGTTTGTCTCAGGAGCGTGCGCAGGCAGTGGCCGACGTGCTAACGGATCTGGGCATTGATGAGAAACGCATCCATGTC
Organism: Pseudomonas quasicaspiana; assembly: GCF_021147825.1. Taxonomy (NCBI): domain Bacteria; kingdom Pseudomonadati; phylum Pseudomonadota; class Gammaproteobacteria; order Pseudomonadales; family Pseudomonadaceae; genus Pseudomonas; species Pseudomonas quasicaspiana. The sequence continues at coordinate 29,939 of NZ_JAGTPI010000037.1, read as the reverse complement.
CAAGGCTACGGTGATGAATATCCTGTGGAGGCCAACGCGTCTGAACGTGGGCGCGCGAAAAACCGCCGGGTCGAGATCGTTTTTTCTGATTCGAAAGGGCTGCTCGGCCCTAATCGCTGAGAAAATTTGAAAAAAATCGACGCCTGTTTTCGGGTGTCGATTTTTTTTGGCCTGAAAACCTGATGATTTGGCGTTTTTGCCTGATAAGTTTTTTAATCAGCGCGCACCGGGGCTAGCCCTGCGGGAAACTGTCCCAGTACACTTCACAACTGTTCTGGTGACAAATCGACTATCTTCCTACAAAAGCAAGTCGCCAGCGGTACCGAGGCTGCGTCATGACCAACCTTCTGCTCTACCAGAAAATCGCTCAGCAACTGGCTGAAGACATTCGTCGTGGCGTTTATCAGCCCGGCGAGCGTGTGCCATCAGTGCGCAAGATGAGTTCGCAGTTGAATGTGAGTCATGCGACCGTCTTGCAGGCCTATGCGAATCTGGAGGATCAGGGGTTGATTCGCGCCCGGCCACAGTCTGGCTATTACGTGCACCAGACTCCGGCATTGACCGCGCCGACACCCGATATCGCCCGTGTCGAAAGGCCGGGATTGGTGACGCGCAGCAGCATCATCCAGCAGGTTTTGATGGAGTCGCGCCGGGAAGGGGTATTTCCTCTGGGCGCTGCGGTGCCTCATGTCGACTACTTGCCGGTGCGGGCCCTGCATCAGCAGATAGCAAAAGTGACGCGTTTTCAAAGTCCGCGAGCCTTCAGCTACATGTTCAGCCCGGGTTTCGAACCCCTGCGTCGTCAGGTTGCCATTCGTATGCGTGATGCAGGCGTAGTGGTTGATCCAGCTGACGTGGTGATCACCCATGGTTGTGTGGATGCCTTGCAGATGGCCTTAAGGGTAGTAACGCGGCCTGGTGATCTCATCGCAGCGGAATCGCCAAGTTATTACGGGCTTCTGCAACTGGCTGATCTTCTGGGGCTCAAGGTTATTGAGATTCCCAGTGACCCCCAAACGGGCATTAGTCTTGAAGCGCTGCAACTGGCCGCCAATCAGTGGTCGATCAAGGCATTGGTACTGACTTCGCGCCTGAGTAATCCTTTGGGCAGTACTATGCCCGAAGAGCGTCAGAAGCACTTGCTGCGGCTGGCCTCGGACTTCGATATTCAAGTAGTTGAAGACGATATTTATGGCGAGTTGATGTTTGAGCAGGGGCGAGCCAAGGCGTTGAAGGCTTTTGATCGTCTGGGGCGCGTTATCTATTGTTCCAGCTTCTCCAAAACCCTATCCCCCGGCGTGCGTATCGGCTGGATGATTGCGGGCAAATATCAGGCTGAAATTCAGCGCTTGCAGATATTCAGTACTCATTCGGCGTGTAGCGTCACGCAAATGGGCGTTGCCGCCTATCTGGAAAATGGCGGCTATGACCGGCATTTGCGTTTCATTCGCGTGGAATACCGGAAGAACCTAAGCGCTTTTCAGCTCGCGGTGCAGCAGTACTTCCCCGAGGGCACGCAGATGAGCCGACCGCTGGGCGGATTTATCCTGTGGGTCAGCTTGCCAGGGCGAGTCAACACTCAGGAATTGCACATCCGGGCGCTTGAGCAAGGGATCAGCATTGCGCCGGGCCTTATCTTCAGCAATACAGAACAGTTCAACCATTGCATTCGATTGAACTGTGGCATTCCGTGGAATCGTGAAGCAGAAAGAGCGCTCATGACGCTCGGAATGCTGGCCAAACAGTTATGCCAGGAAACGGTTGAGCTCTACTGAGGTCATCTATGTAGGTCCTGCAGACATAGTGTTGTCGTCTGTGGGTTGAATCTCCGTCTTGTTATTGGACGTGCAACAGGCCAGCATGTTGTTTTCTGCCTTTGCCATTTCTGCCCTATGAATGTTTTTCGTTGCATTGCATTGTCGGTTGTCGTTCTTCTGAGTGCCTGTGATGCTCAGAAGGACGCTGCACCCAAGCCCAAGGTGACCGCCGAGGTTCAGGCGCCAGCGAAACCCGCTGTCAGCCCGCCAGTGGTTGAGGCCCCAAAGTCAGCCTCCGAGCCCGCCAAATCACAGTTGCATGAGTTGGCGCCGAATGTGCCGGTGGTTCCGGTTGCGACCAACGGTGATGCTGCGCCTGCCAGTAAGCAGAACAAGACTGAAGTAGCCAAAGCGCCTGCTGCAAAGACTGCGAAGGAAAAAAAGAGCGATGCGGCGAAACGCAAGTCGGTGGCAGAAAGTAAGAAAACACTCAAGGACACCAGTCTGAACAACGCAAAGCTTGATTTGAGTCTGCCTCCTGAGCTGGCTGAAGAGCTGCAACCTGCCGGAACGGCCAAAGCCAAGCCACGCAAGCCCATATTGCCGCCGATGTTCGGCGATAAGCGTGCGTCTGGTAATGATCCTTTCGAGCTCAATGGGCGCATCTTGAGCAATGAAATGGATTTGCAAATGCGTAACGACAGTCGCCGGGATGTGGAAGGTGCTGCTCTGGATTTCAAATTCAGGCAGTAGCACCTTGCAGTAGTACCGGGCATTTCAAACGCGCGTTTCAGCGGTTACTATCCTCACTTCAATTTTTTCTGTCAGGGTGCTGGTCATGGACTGCCGCTCAGGCTGTGGTGCTTGCTGCATCGCGCCTTCTATCACATCTCCCATTCCAGGCATGCCGGACGGCAAGCCTGCAGGCGAACGCTGTCTGCATCTCTCGCTCGACATGCTGTGCGCTATCTTTGGTCAGCCGGACCGCCCTGCGGTGTGTAGCCAGTTCAAGGCGGCTCAGGATGTCTGTGGCGTTGACCAGGCTGATGCGATCCGTCTGATTACCTGGTGGGAGGAAGCCACAGCAGTTGCTTGAGTTGATTGATCTGTGCCGTAAAACAGAATTGATTCGCTGGAACTTCAACAATAAGGAATACAACAATGAGTTCGCTGCATCGAATGGCTGTTGTCTGTGGGTTGACTGTTCTCGTGGCCGCTGGTGCTCAGGCTGATGACTGGAAAGTTGCGAAGGACGAGGCCGGGATCAAGGTTTCGCTGAGCGAAGTGCCTGGTTCTCAGTACAAGGCTTATCGCGGAGAGACGGTCATCAACGCGAGCGTCGCGAAGTTGCGCAGTCTTCAGGAAGATGTTGCAGGTGCCTGCGCCTGGATTCACGAATGCAAGTCGCAGAAGGTACTCAAGCATGAGGGTAATCAGGCCTGGACATACACTCAGATCAATACACCCTGGCCGGTGACGCCTCGTGATTCTGTATTACTGGTGACGACGGAAGAGGGCGCTGACGGCAGTCTGACCCGTAAACTTCAGGAAGTACCCACCTACATTCCCGAAGAAAAAGGCTTTGTAAGGGTGTCGCAAGTCGACGGCTTCTGGAAGTTCGTGCCGCAAGGGCCGAACAAGACGCAGGTGACCTATCAGGTGCACACCGAGCCAGGCGGCAGCGTGCCTTCATGGCTGGCCAACAAGTTCGTGGTGGAGGCGCCGTTCAATACATTGAAGGCGTTGCGGGAAAGGGCTGAGAAGTAGGCTTCCCTCTCTTTTTTGTAGGGGCGCACGAGCATCAAAAAACATAACTTACTGAATTTAAATGCTTTTTCCCTGTAGGAGCGCGCTTGCCCGCGATCGCGTTAGTACAGGCAATATATGCATCGACAGACAGACTGAATCGCGGGCAAGCGCGCTCCTACAGGTCTCCGTTTTCTACGCGACAGCGTGGTGTCAAGGACACCGGGTCAACTCCTGCTGGGACGGCGGAACAAAAAAGGGCTGCCATTGGCAGCCCTTTTCAGTTGCAGCATGAAGCTTACTTGCGATCTTCCAGTGGCACGATATCGCGAGACACGTAGCCGGTGTACAGCTGGCGTGGACGGCCAATCTTGTACGGGCTGGAGAGCATTTCCTTCCAGTGGGAGATCCAGCCGACAGTCCGCGCCAGAGCGAAGATTACGGTGAACATACTGGTCGGAATGCCAATTGCCTTGAGGATGATGCCCGAATAGAAGTCGACGTTCGGGTATAGCGAGCGCTCGATGAAGTAAGGATCGGTCAGGGCGATCTCTTCCAGGCGCATGGCGAGCTCAAGTTGCGGATCATTGGTAATGCCCAGCTCCTTGAGAACTTCGTCGCAGGTCTGCTTCATCACGGTCGCGCGCGGGTCACGGTTCTTGTAAACCCGGTGACCGAAGCCCATCAGCTTGAACGGATCGTTCTTGTCCTTGGCCTTGGCGATGAACTTGTCGATGTTCGACACATCACCAATTTCATCGAGCATGGACAACACGGCTTCGTTTGCGCCGCCATGTGCCGGGCCCCAGAGCGCGGCAATGCCGGCTGCTATGCAAGCGAACGGGTTGGCGCCCGAAGAGCCCGCCATACGTACTGTGGACGTCGAGGCGTTCTGTTCGTGGTCGGCGTGCAGGATGAAAATCTTGTCCATGGCCTTGGCCAGCACCGGGCTGATCGGTTTGATCTCGCACGGTGTGTTGAACATCATGTGCAGGAAGTTCTCGGCGTAGCTCAGGTCGTTGCGTGGGTACATCATGGGTTGGCCCATGGAGTACTTGTAAACCATTGCTGCCAGCGTCGGCATCTTGGCGACCAGACGGATGGCCGAGATTTCACGGTGCTGTGGATTATTGATGTCCAGAGAGTCGTGATAGAACGCTGAGAGGGCACCCACCACACCACACATCACCGCCATCGGGTGAGCGTCGCGGCGGAAGCCGTTGAAAAAGGTCTTGAGCTGTTCGTGAACCATGGTGTGGTTTTTCACGACAACAACGAACTGGGCTTTCTGCTCGGCGGTTGGCAGCTCGCCGTTCAGTAGCAGATAGCACGTTTCCAGGTAGTCCGATTGCTCGGCCAGTTGTTCGATCGGATAGCCGCGGTGCAGCAGGATCCCGTTGTCACCATCAATATAGGTGATCTTCGACTCGCAAGAGGCGGTCGACATGAAGCCTGGGTCGAATGTGAAGCGGCCGGTGGCTGTGAGACCACGTACGTCGATCACGTCGGGGCCTACGGTGCCGGTGAGAATGGGCAGCTCGACGGGGGCTGCGCCCTCGATGATCAACTGCGCTTTATTATCAGCCATGTGGCCTCCTGTTTATGCTTCAAATCATCAGACGGCCCCCCACGCAGGGCCCGCACCACTATAGTTAGATAAAATCTAAAGTCAATTTGCCTAAAGTCGTGTTCCAGAAGGCTTTCAGGCTTGATTTACCCTGCGACATTCTGTCACTTACGCTTTTTATCCGGCCAGCGCAATCACCTATTTGAGGGCCCTCTCTGCGTTGTCATTAGTAACCTAACTGTCTATACTCGGCGTCCGACCGCCAGGGGCTTTAGGGCCTGTATACCGGAGGTCGTCACTCCCTGGGTGGTGGGTACCTGACCAGTGCACTTCCCAATAATTTGCCCTGATAGTTAGGGGCTCTTCAAGTGTGAAATAAAGCCGTGAAAAGCCAACGACCTGTAAACCTAGACCTAAGGACCATCAAACTCCCAGTCACTGCTTACACGTCCATTCTTCACCGTGTCTCCGGAGTCATTCTCTTTGTCGGCCTCGTCATCATGCTGTATGCATTGGACAAGTCGCTGAGTTCCGAAGAAGGTTTCGGTGAAGTTAAAGCGTATCTGACCAGTCCGCTGGCCAAGCTTGTGATCTGGGCTCTGCTGTCCGCCCTGCTTTATCACCTGGTAGCGGGCATCCGCCACCTGATCATGGATGCGGGCATTGGCGAGACGCTGGAAGGCGGCAAGCTGGGCTCCAAAATCGTTATCGCCGTATCCGTGGTGGTAATCGTTCTGGCGGGAGTATGGATATGGTAACCAACGTCACTAACCTGTCGCGTTCGGGCCTCTATGACTGGATGGCGCAGCGCGTATCTGCGGTCGTGCTCGCGGCTTATTTCATCTTCCTGATCGGATACCTGGTCGCGCATCCGGGCATCGACTATGCCCAGTGGCACGGTCTGTTCTCCCACACTGCAATGCGCATCTTCAGCCTGTTGGCCCTCGTTGCTCTGGGCGCTCACGCCTGGGTCGGCATGTGGACCATCGCAACTGACTACCTGACGCCGATGGCGCTGGGCAAGTCGGCGACGGTTGTGCGTTTCCTTTTCCAGGCAGTCTGCGGCGTTGCGATGTTCGCTTACTTCGTCTGGGGTGTGCAGATTCTTTGGGGTATCTGATCCATGGCTAACATAAATACACTTTCATTCGACGCCATCATTATTGGTGGCGGCGGTGCAGGCATGCGTGCTGCCTTGCAGCTGGCTCAGGGCGGCCACAAGACCGCCGTAGTCACCAAGGTTTTCCCGACTCGTTCGCATACTGTTTCTGCTCAGGGTGGCATCACCTGCGCGATCGCTTCTGCCGATCCAAACGATGACTGGCGCTGGCACATGTACGATACCGTTAAGGGTTCCGACTACATCGGTGACCAGGACGCTATCGAATATATGTGTCAGGAAGGCCCGGCTGCAGTTTATGAGCTGGACCACATGGGCATGCCGTTCTCGCGCACCGAGCAGGGCCGTATCTACCAGCGTCCGTTTGGTGGTCAGTCGAAGGATTTCGGCAAGGGCGGTCAGGCTGCGCGTACGTGCGCGGCGTCCGACCGTACAGGTCACGCCCTGCTGCACACCCTCTATCAGGGCAACCTGAAAGCAGGTACCACCTTTCTGAACGAGTATTACGCAGTTGATCTGGTGAAGAACCAGGACGGCGCGTTCGTGGGTGTGATTGCGATCTGCATCGAAACCGGCGAAACCATGTACATCCGCGCCAAGGCGACTGTATTGGCCACCGGCGGCGCTGGCCGTATCTATTCCTCTACCACCAATGCCCTCATCAATACCGGTGACGGCGTCGGCATGGCACTGCGTGCCGGTGTTCCTGTTCAGGACATCGAAATGTGGCAGTTCCACCCAACCGGCATTGCTGGCGCAGGTGTACTGGTCACAGAAGGTTGCCGCGGTGAAGGCGGATACCTGATCAACAAGCATGGTGAGCGTTTCATGGAGCGCTATGCGCCGAACGCGAAAGACCTTGCTGGTCGTGACGTTGTTGCGCGTTCCATGGTCAAGGAAATCATCGCGGGTAATGGCTGTGGTCCTGATGGCGATCACGTGATGTTGAAGCTAGATCACCTGGGCGAAGAAGTGCTGCACAGCCGTCTGCCAGGCATCTGTGAGCTGTCGAAGACATTTGCGCACGTGGATCCGGTCGTTGCTCCTGTACCTGTTGTGCCTACCTGCCACTACATGATGGGTGGTGTTGCCACCAACATTCATGGTCAGGCCATGACCCAGGATGCTGACGGCAACGATCAGATCCTTCCCGGGTTGTTCGCTGTAGGTGAAGTAGCATGCGTATCTGTGCACGGTGCCAACCGTCTGGGTGGTAACTCGCTGCTCGACCTCGTGGTATTTGGTCGTGCTGCCGGCCTGCACCTTGAGAAAGTGCTGACCGAAGGCATTGAATATGCGGACGCTAGCGAAACCGATATCGATGCCGCGCTGAGCCGTCTCAATGGCCTCAACGAGCGTACCGAAGGTGAGGACGTCGCTACTCTGCGCCGCGAGCTGCAAAGCTGCATGCAGAACTACTTCGGCGTGTTCCGTACCGGCGAATATATGCAGAAAGGTATCGCTCAGCTGGCTGATCTGCGCGTTCGTATTGGCAATGTCAAGATCAACGACAAGTCCCAGGGCTTCAACACGGCGCGTATCGAAGCGCTCGAGTTGCAGAACCTGCTGGAAGTTGCCGAAGCTACTGCAGTTGCTGCAGAAGTGCGTAAAGAGTCCCGCGGTGCTCATGCTCGCGAAGACTATGAAGATCGTGACGATGAAAACTGGCTGTGCCACACCCTGTACTTCCCTGGCGAGAAGCGGGTTGCCAAACGTGCAGTCAACTTTGCGCCGAAGACAGTACCGGCGTTTGAACCGAAAATTCGGACTTACTAAAGGTGGCCGCTATGTTGAAAGTCGAAGTTTATCGCTACAACCCCGACAGCGACTCTGCGCCTAAAACCCAGGTGTTCGACGTTGATACCGGTGGTAAAGACTTGATGGTGCTGGATGTATTGGCCCTGATCAAGGAACAGGATGAAGGGTTCTCTTACCGTCGTTCGTGCCGTGAAGGTGTTTGCGGCTCCGACGGTATGAACATCAACGGCAAGAACGGCCTGGCGTGCATCACGCCGCTGTCCGCCGTGGTCAAGGGCAACAAGCTGGTGGTGCGTCCACTGCCTGGTTTGCCTGTGATACGTGACCTGGTTGTTGATATGAGCATCTTCTACAAGCAGTACGAGAAGGTTAAGCCATATCTGTTGAACGATACCCCGGCTCCGGCCATCGAACGTCTTCAGACTCCTGAAGAGCGTGAGAAGCTGGATGGTCTGTACGAGTGCATTCTATGCGCTTGCTGCTCGACTTCCTGCCCGTCCTTCTGGTGGAACCCGGACAAGTTCCTCGGTCCAGCTGCACTGCTGCAAGCCTATCGTTTCCTGGCTGACAGCCGTGACAACAAGACCGCCGAGCGTCTGGCTTCGCTGGATGACCCGTTCAGCGTATTCCGCTGCCGCGGGATCATGAATTGCGTCAACGTTTGTCCGAAGGGTCTTAACCCAACCAAGGCTATCGGTCACGTGCGCAACATGCTTCTGCAAAACGGCGTCTGATTTGACTGTTACATCGTAATGCCGTAATACCCGTAACCGCTGCGGCGCAGGCTTCAACCGGCGCCGTAGTTTTAACCTGAGCAGCAGCGAGTAACGCTGCGGCTCTTATTTTGAAGAAATAAGACCAGCAGGGGCATCCGGGCTGGTACCCGGACTATCTGCGTGATCCTAAGTGGCTTGATACAGTCGCTGCACATGACTATCTCAGGTTTGCTGTGGTGTCTTCGCCGGTGGTGTCCCCTTACCGAGGGTGACCAAGCATGCAAGAAAGCGTGATGCAGCGCATGTGGAACAGTGCCCACCTTTCCGGTGGTAACGCTGCCTATGTGGAAGAGCTCTATGAGCTCTACCTGCACGACCCTAACGCTGTGCCAGAGGAATGGCGCACCTACTTTCAGAAGTTGCCCGCTGACGGCAACTCTGCCACCGATGTATCGCACTCGACGATTCGCGATCATTTCGTGTTGCTGGCGAAAAACCAGCGCCGCGCCCAACCGGTATCCGCCGGCAGCGTGAGCAGCGAGCATGAAAAGAAGCAGGTCGAAGTACTGCGGCTCATCCAGGCTTACCGTATGCGCGGCCATCAGGCTGCCCAGCTCGACCCGCTGGGGCTGTGGCAACGTACGGCGCCAGCTGACCTGTCGATCAATCACTATGGGTTGACCAACGCTGACCTGGATACCACTTTCCGTGCCGGTGACTTGTTCATTGGCAAAGAGGAAGCGAGCCTACGTGAAATCCAGGACGCCCTACATAAGACATATTGCCGCACCATCGGCGCCGAATTCACTCACATCGTGGATTCCGAGCAGCGCAACTGGTTCATGCAGCGTCTTGAGAGTGTCCGTGGCCGTCCTGCTTTCTCTGCCGAAATTCAGAGCCATCTGCTCGAGCGCGTCACCGCGGCAGAGGGTCTTGAGAAGTATCTGGGCACCAAGTATCCGGGCACCAAGCGCTTCGGTCTGGAAGGTGGCGAGAGCCTGATCCCGATGCTGGACGAGTTGATCCAGCGTTCTGGTTCTTATGGCACCAAGGAAATCGTTATCGGTATGGCCCACCGTGGCCGTCTGAACGTGCTGGTCAATACCTTCGGCAAAAACCCGCGCGAGTTGTTCGACGAGTTCGAAGGCAAGAAGAAAGTCGAGCTGGGTTCCGGTGACGTTAAATACCACCAGGGCTTCTCCTCGAACGTAATGACCACTGGCGGCGAAGTTCACCTCGCCATGGCGTTCAACCCGTCTCACCTGGAGATCGTCTCTCCGGTGGTTGAAGGTTCGGTTCGCGCCCGTCAGGATCGTCGTAACGATCCGAACGGTGACAAGGTTCTGCCAATTTCCCTCCACGGTGATGCTGCTTTTGCAGGGCAGGGCGTGGTCATGGAAACCTTCCAGATGTCGCAGACTCGCGGCTTCAAGACGGGTGGCACGATCCACATTGTCATCAACAACCAGGTGGGTTTCACCATCAGCAACCCGCTGGACTCGCGTTCCACCGAGTACGCCACCGACGTTGCCAAGATGATTCAGGCGCCGATTCTCCATGTGAATGGTGATGACCCTGAAGCCGTCGTTTTCGTGACCCAACTGGCTATCGACTACCGCATGCAGTTCAAGCGTGACGTGGTTATCGATCTGGTCTGCTACCGTCGTCGCGGTCACAACGAAGCGGATGAGCCGAGCGGCACTCAGCCTCTGATGTACCAGCAAATCACCAAGCAGCGCACCACGCGTGAGCTGTATGCCGAAAGCCTGATCAAGGCCGGCGTTCTGGACGAGGCTCGCGTACAGGCCAAGATCGACGACTACCGCAACGCGCTGGACAACGGTCTGCATGTTGTGAAAAGTCTGGTCAAAGAGCCAAACAAAGAGCTGTTCGTGGACTGGCGTCCGTATCTGGGTCACGCCTGGACTGCACGTCACGACACCCGCTTTGACCTCAAGACTCTGCAGGAACTGTCAGCCAAGCTGATGGAGCTGCCAGAAGGTTTTGTGGTTCAGCGTCAGGTTCAGAAAATCTACGAAGACCGTCAGAAGATGCAAGCTGGCGGCCTGCCGATCAACTGGGGTTACGCCGAAACCATGGCGTACGCAACCCTGGCGTTCGAAGGTCACCCGATCCGCATGACGGGTCAGGACATCGGCCGCGGTACGTTCTCGCACCGTCACGCTGTGTTGCACAATCAGAAAGACGCCGGGACTTACATCCCGCTGCAGAATCTGTATGCCGGTCAGCCACGTTTCGATCTGTATGACTCCTTCCTCTCGGAAGAAGCCGTGCTGGCATTCGAATACGGCTACTCGACGACTCAGCCAGATGCGCTGGTTATCTGGGAAGCCCAGTTCGGCGATTTCGCCAACGGTGCGCAAGTGGTTATCGACCAGTTCATCACCAGCGGCGAGCACAAGTGGGGCCGTCTGTGCGGTCTGACCATGTTGCTGCCTCACGGTTATGAAGGGCAGGGGCCAGAGCACTCGTCGGCACGTCTTGAGCGTTACCTGCAGGGTTGTGCCGAGCACAACATTCAGGTGTGCGTACCGACTACACCGGCGCAGATCTACCACTTGCTGCGCCGTCAGGTCATCCGTCCGCTGCGTAAGCCGCTGATCGTCCTGACGCCAAAGTCGTTGCTGCGTCACAAGCTGGCCGTTTCTACCCTGGAAGATCTCGCCGAAGGTTCGTTCCAGACCGTGATCCCGGAAATCGACACCCTCGATGCCGCCAAGGTGACCCGTCTGGTGCTGTGCGGCGGTAAGGTTTACTACGACCTGCTGGAAAAACGCCGTGCCGAAGGCCGCGAAGATATCGCCATCGTGCGTATCGAGCAGCTGTACCCGTTCCCGGAAGACGACCTGATGGAGGCGATTGCGCCTTACACCAACCTGCAGAATGTAGTGTGGTGCCAGGAAGAACCGATGAACCAGGGTGCGTGGTATAGCAGCCAGCACCACTTGCGTCGCAGCGTTGGCAATCACAACCGCAACCTCGTCCTCGAGTATGCCGGTCGTGACGCCTCTGCAGCGCCTGCATGTGGTTACGCTTCGATGCACGCCGAGCAGCAGGAAAAACTGCTGCAAGATGCCTTCACTGTTTAACGCCTTCGCGCATTAGAAACCGAATTAAGGAATTACAGATAATGGCTATCGAGATCAAAGCCCCCTCTTTCCCGGAATCAGTTGCCGACGGCACCATTTCCAAGTGGCACAAACAGCCGGGCGAAGCGGTAAAACGTGACGAGCTGCTGGTTGACATCGAGACTGACAAAGTTGTCCTCGAAGTACTGGCTGAAGCTGACGGCGTGCTGGCATCGATCGTGAAAGGCGAGGGCGAAATCGTCCTCTCCAACGAGCTGATCGCAACTCTGGACGGTGGCGCTACTGCATCTGCTGCTCCGGCTGCCGCTGCTGCACCTGCTGCTGCTCCGGCTCAAGCAGCTGCCCCGGCCGCTGCTCCAGCTGCTGGCGACGAAGATTCGGTTGCTGCTCCTGCTGCTCGCAAACTGGCTGAAGAAAACGGCATCAACCTCGCCAGCGTCAAAGGCACTGGTAAAGACGGCCGTGTGACCAAGGAAGACGTGGTTGCTGCTGTTGAAGCCAAGAAGTCCGCGCCTGCTGCTGCACCTGCCGCCAAGCCAGCCGCTGCCGCTGCTCCAGTCGTCGCTGCTGGCGACCGCACCGAGAAGCGCGTACCGATGACTCGCGTACGTGCCACCGTTGCCAAGCGTCTGGTTGAAGCTCAATCGAACATGGCGATGCTGACCACTTTCAACGAAGTCGACATGACTGAAGTCATGGCGCTGCGCTCGAAGTACAAGGACCTGTTCGAGAAGTCCAACAATGGCGTACGCCTGGGCTTCATGTCGTTCTTCGTCAAGGCTACTACCGAAGCGCTGAAACGCTTCCCGGCAGTCAACGCATCGATCGACGGTTCCGACATCGTTTATCACGGCTATGCCGACGTCGGTGTTGCGGTTTCCAGCGACCGTGGTCTGGTGGTTCCGGTTCTGCGTAACGCAGAGCAGATGAGCCTGGCTGAAATCGAAGGCGGCATCGCTACCTTCGGCAAGAAAGCCCGTGACGGTAAGCTGTCCATCGACGAAATGACCGGTGGTACCTTCACCATCACTAACGGTGGTACTTTTGGTTCGATGATGTCGACGCCAATCGTCAACCCGCCACAAGCGGCCATTCTGGGCATGCACAACATCATTCAGCGCCCGATGGCGGTCAATGGTCAGGTTGTGATTCGTCCAATGATGTACCTGGCTCTGTCCTACGATCACCGTTTGATCGATGGTAAAGAAGCTGTGACGTTCCTGGTGACCATCAAGAACCTGCTGGAAGATCCAGCTCGTCTGCTGCTGGATATCTGATTCACGACAGCTGCAAGCCGCAAGCGTCAAGCTGCAAGTAAAAGCAGTTTGGCGCTGAAGCTTTGGCCGTCGCTACATCCTAATGAACAGGTTGCAACGCTCGTCTGTAATACATCACAGGCCAGCTTGCAGCCTGTAGCTTAAAGCTCGCAGCTAAAGAGGAACTCTTTGTTATGTCCCAGAAATTCGACGTGGTAGTGATTGGCGCAGGCCCTGGCGGTTATGTTGCCGCCATCAAGGCTGCGCAACTTGGTCTCAAGACTGCCTGCATCGAGAAGTATCAGGACAAGGAGGGCAAGCTGGCCCTTGGCGGTACTTGCCTGAACGTGGGTTGCATTCCGTCCAAGGCGCTGCTGGACAGCTCCTGGAAGTTCTACGAAGCCAAAAATGGCTTCTCGATCCATGGTATTTCGACTTCCGAAGTCAGCATGGACGTACCGGCCATGGTCGGCCGCAAAGCCAACATCGTCAAAGGCCTGACCGGCGGCGTTGCCAGCCTGTTCAAAGCCAATGGCGTGACCACTCTGCAAGGCCACGGCAAACTGCTGGCCGGCAAGAAAGTCGAGCTGACCGCTGCTGATGGCACTGTTGAAATCATCGAAGCGGATCACGTGATCCTGGCTTCCGGTTCGCGTCCGATTGACATTCCACCGGCTCCGGTCGATCAGAAAGTCATCGTTGATTCGACTGGCGCTCTGGAATTCCAACAGGTTCCACAACGTCTGGGCGTGATCGGCGCTGGCGTTATCGGCCTGGAACTGGGTTCCGTATGGGCTCGTCTGGGGGCTCAGGTTACTGTTCTGGAAGCGCTGGAGAAATTCATCCCTGCCGCTGACGAAGCTGTTTCCAAAGAAGCCCTGAAGACCTTCACCAAGCAAGGCCTGGACATCAAGCTGGGCGCTCGCGTCACCGGTTCGAAAGTCGAAGGCGAAGAAGTTGTGGTCAGCTACACCGACGCAGCGGGCGAGCAGTCGATCACTTTCGACCGCCTGATCGTGGCCGTTGGTCGTCGTCCTGTGACGACTGATCTGCTCGCTTCCGACAGCGGCGTGGACCTGGATGAGCGTGGTTTCATCTACGTTGATGACTACTGCACCACCAGCGTTCCTGGCGTTTACGCCATCGGCGACGTGGTTCGTGGTCTGATGCTGGCCCACAAGGCTTCTGAAGAGGGCATCATGGTTGTCGAGCGCATCAAGGGCCATAAGGCTCAGATGAACTACAATCTGATTCCTTCGGTCATCTATACGCACCCGGAAATCGCATGGGTGGGTAAAACCGAACAGACCTTGAAGAGCGAAGGCGTTGAAGTTAACGTCGGCACCTTCCCGTTCGCAGCCAGCGGCCGTGCCATGGCAGCCAACGACACGGGCGGCTTCGTCAAGATCATTGCCGACGCCAAGACTGACCGTGTTCTGGGCGTTCACGTTATTGGTCCTAGCGCTGCCGAGCTGGTACAGCAGGGCGCGATCGCGATGGAATTCGGCAGCAGTGCCGAAGACATCGGCATGATGGTCTTCTCCCATCCGACGCTTTCCGAAGCATTGCATGAAGCTGCTCTGGCCGTGAATGGCGGTGCCATCCACATCCAGAACCGCAAAAAGCGTTAAGACAACAAGAGAAACCACGACGGACTGCCCGTCGTGAGCCTTGCGAGCAAGACTCACCGCGGAATGTCCGCCGGACTCGACCTCCGGACTCTCCCTGAAGGGATTGCCCGGGGTATCGGTCACAGGTGGTGCGGCACGCCAGACGTGCAGCACCGAATGCGCAGTACCTAACGAAGACGGTAATAAGCATGAATCTTCACGAGTATCAGGGTAAGCAGCTGTTCGCTGAGTACGGTCTGCCAGTATCCAAAGGCTACGCAGTAGACACCCCGGAAGCAGCAGCAGAAGCTTGCGATAAAATTGGCGGGACCGAGTGGGTTGTCAAAGCCCAGGTTCACGCGGGTGGTCGCGGTAAAGCGGGCGGCGTAAAGCTGGTTCGCAGCAAAGAAGACGCTGCAGCGTTCGCCCAGCAATGGTTGGGCAAGCGTCTGGTAACTTACCAGACTGACGCCAACGGTCAGCCAGTGACCAAGATCCTGGTTGAATCCTGCACCGACATCGCTAAAGAGCTGTATCTCGGCGCTGTAGTGGATCGTTCCAGCCGTCGTATCGTGTTCATGGCTTCCACCGAAGGTGGCGTGGACATCGAGAAGATTGCTCACGACACTCCTGAGAAAATCCTCAAGGCCACGATCGATCCACTGGTTGGCGCTCAGCCATTCCAGGGTCGCGATCTGGCATTCCAGCTGGGTCTGGAAGGCAAGCAGGTTTCCCAGTTCGCCAAGATCTTCACCGGTCTGGCCAAGCTGTTCCAGGACCACGACCTGGCCCTGCTGGAAGTGAACCCGCTGGTCATCAAGGCTGACGGCGATCTGCACTGCCTCGACGCCAAGATCAACATCGACGCCAACGCTATGTACCGTCAGCCAAAGCTGAAGGCTTTCCACGATCCATCGCAAGATGATCCGCGCGAAGCCCACGCTGCCAAGTTCGAACTGAACTACGTGGCACTGGAAGGTAACATCGGCTGCATGGTCAACGGTGCTGGCCTGGCCATGGGTACCATGGACATCGTCAACCTGCATGGCGGCAAGCCAGCCAACTTCCTCGACGTAGGCGGTGGTGCAACCAAGGAACGCGTTACCGAAGCGTTCAAGATCATTCTGTCCGACACCAACGTCGCTGCAGTTCTGGTCAACATCTTCGGCGGCATCGTTCGTTGCGACATGATTGCCGAAGGCATCATCGGTGCAGTGAAAGAAGTCGGCGTGAAAATCCCGGTTGTTGTTCGCCTTGAAGGTAACAACGCTGAACTGGGCGCTAAAGTACTGGCAGAAAGCGGTTTGAACATCATCGCGGCTACCAGCCTGACCGACGCTGCTCAACAAGTTGTCAAAGCTGCGGAGGGCAAGTAATGAGCGTCCTGATCAATAAAGACACCAAAGTAATCTGCCAGGGCTTCACTGGTTCGCAGGGTACTTTCCACTCCGAGCAAGCCATTGCCTACGGCACCAAAATGGTTGGCGGCGTGACTCCAGGCAAAGGTGGCACCACTCACCTGAACCTGCCAGTGTTCAACACTGTGCAAGAAGCAGTAGACAAAACCGGCGCAACTGCTTCGGTGATCTACGTTCCAGCACCGTTCTGCAAAGACTCCATCCTTGAAGCAGCGTTCGGCGGCATCAAGCTGATCGTCTGCATCACCGAAGGCATTCCGACCATCGACATGCTGGAAGCCAAGGTCAAGTGTGACGAGCTGGGTGTGGTCCTGATCGGTCCTAACTGCCCAGGCGTTATCACTCCGGGCGAGTGCAAGATCGGCATCATGCCAGGTCACATTCACTTGCCAGGCAAAGTAGGCATCGTGTCGCGTTCCGGCACCCTGACTTACGAAGCTGTTAAGCAGACCACTGACGCCGGTTTCGGTCAGTCGACCTGTGTTGGTATCGGTGGTGACCCGATCCCTGGCTCCAACTTCATCGACATCCTGAAGCTGTTCCAGGAAGACCCGAAGACCGAAGCGATCGTGATGATCGGTGAGATCGGCGGTTCAGCTGAAGAAGAAGCGGCTGCCTACATCAAGGCACACGTGACCAAGCCGGTTGTTTCCTACATCGCTGGTGTGACTGCTCCTCCGGGCAAGCGCATGGGCCATGCTGGCGCAATCATTTCTGGCGGCAAAGGCACTGCAGACGAGAAATTCGCTGCGCTGCAAGACGCAGGTGTTAAAACCGTGCGTTCGCTGGCAGATATCGGCAAGGCTTTGGCTGAGCTGACTGGTTGGGAAGTCAAAAAATAAGCATCTGCTTATTTGATTGACCGACTACACAAAGGCCACCTTCGGGTGGCCTTTGTGCGTTGTGGAGTGGGCGAATATCATCCCGGGAGGTTGCGTACATATCCGTTATTGTGGTCACGGCTGATATTGGTTCCGCCCTTACGGCGGGTCACTTTTGGCAAACGCCCCAAAAGTAACCAAAAGGTCTGTGCCCCACCACTTGGTCCCTCGCTGTCGCTCGGCATACCCGTAATCCGACATTTCGGCGTGGGGCCGCCGCCACCGGCCATCCATGGCCTGAGGCGGCTAAACCGGCATCCCTGCCGGTTTGCCCCACGCCGCAATGTCGAATTCCGGCCAGCTTGGTTTAACGGGGCGCTTAAGATCAAAAGCAGATCAAAAGCAAAGCGAAAACAGCGATAGCATCCCGGACCGGTACAGACTGTGTGAAAACGTAGCGAGCGACGGCAAGACAAGGCAAAAACAGGCGAAAAAGCGGAGTCTAGGTGTTCTAAATGAGCATTTTTCGCCTGTTTTTAACGCAGTATTGCCGAGCGCAGTAGTTTTCACACAGTCTGGGTAGGAGCGAACTTGTTCGCGAGACGTCATCACAGCCAACGCATTCCTTGCCAGACACTCCGCTTCGCAGCCTTCGGCAGCTCCTACAGAAGATCGGTAAGTTCATACCTCCAGGTCGGCTGTCAGGCCGCCGCGCTTTTGATGTTGATCTGAGGCGCCCCTTTAAACCACGCTGGCCGAACGCAGATTCTGAACCGTGGGCAACCCGGCAGGACGCCGGGTTAGCCGCATTGGGCCATGGATGGCCCGTTGCGGCGGCCCACGGTTCAGGATCTGCGGGCGGGTACACCGAGCGACAGCGAGGTGCCAAGTGGTGGGGTAAAAGCCTTTTGGTTACTTTTGGGCCCCAAAAGTGACGCGCCGTAAGGGCGCAACCAATATCAGCCGTCAAAGCGGTAACGGATATGTACACAAAAATCCCGACACAGAAATTGATGTCGACACTTCGACCCCCAACCGTGCGTTCATCGGCCGCTTCGCCCTCTATTAGTGCAATAAACACGCAAATTGGTTAGGCTAGCCGCCATTTTGTGCATCGCGGGTCTCACAAGGAGCCGCCGCACAGCGGCTCGTCCTAAAAGGACCGGCATGAATTTCCCCCACTCAACGGGAAGTCGCCCTCCAATTCCGATTCTGAAGTGTGGTTTTCTCAATGAAAGTGTTGAAAGGTCAGGACATCCTGGCACTGGGTTTCATGACGTTTGCCCTGTTCGTAGGGGCTGGCAACATCATCTTCCCACCCATCGTAGGCCTGCAGGCCGGGCCGAATGTGTGGATGGCCGCGTTAGGCTTTCTGGTCACGGCAGTCGGTCTGCCCGTCGTCACCGTCATCGCGCTGGCCAAGGTCGGTGGCGCAATGGATGCGCTCAGCAGCCCTATCGGCAAAGTCGCTGGCAGTATCCTCGCTGCAGTTTGCTATCTGTCAGTAGGGCCACTGTTCGCAACACCGCGCACCGCGACTGTATCGTTCGAAGTCGGGCTCGCGCCGCTGACTGGAGACAGTGCCACAGCGTTGTTTCTCTACAGCCTCGTGTATTTCCTGATTGTGCTGTGGGTGTCGTTTTACCCAGGTCGATTGCTGGACACAGTAGGGCGCTTCCTTGCACCGCTCAAAATAATCGCGTTGGCGGTGCTTGGGATTGCAGCTTTCGCACTGCCCGCAGGAGACATCGGTGTCGCTGAGCCCGCCTATGTCGCAGCACCGTTTTCCCAAGGCTTTATCAATGGCTACCTGACCATGGATACCCTGGGTGCACTGGTGTTCGGCATTGTCATCGTCAACGCCATTCGCTCAAGAGGCGTCGAGTCGCCACGTCTGATTACCCGTTACGCGATCATTGCCGGTTTGATTGCCGGGGTAGGGCTGGCACTGGTTTACATCAGTCTGTTCCGTCTGGGTTCTGGCAGCCATGCCGTTGCAGCAGGAGCGAGTAACGGCGCGGCGGTGTTGCATGCCTACGTGCAGCATACCTTCGGTTCGCTGGGGAGCGGTTTCCTTGCGGTGCTTATCTCGCTGGCCTGTCTGGTCACCGCCGTGGGCCTGACGTGCGCCTGTGCCGAGTATTTCGCCAAGGTACTGCCATTGTCGTACAAAACCCTGGTGATAATTCTGGCAGCGTTCTCGTTGCTGGTTTCCAATCTGGGTCTGACCAAACTGATTCTGTTCTCGATTCCGGTACTGACGGCGATCTATCCGCCCTGCATCGTTCTGGTCGCGCTGAGTTTCTGCAAAAACTTCTGGTATTCCCAGGCTCGTATCGTCGCGCCGGTGATGCTGGTGGCGTTTGTGTTCGGTCTGATTGATGCGATCAAAGGCGCCGGTTTCAAAGATTACCTGCCTCATGCCTTGAGCAACTTGCCCCTTAGCGATCAGGGGTTGGCCTGGCTGATCCCGGCCGTAATTGTTCTGTGCGTAGCATTTGTCTGTGACCGGATTATCGGCAAGCGCAACGACGCGTTGGCCTGATGTTTAATGGCGTGTGATAAACGTTCAGAAAAATATCGACCGGCGAGTGTATTAAACTCGTAACTAATAAAGCCCGCTCATGGCGGGCTTTATTATATGAAAAGTCGGGGAAACTTTTCGGCTTACTTGGTAGTCGCTGGATCTTGAGTCGTCTTGCCAGCTTCCTGGGCGCGCTGTGCGTCCGCCTCGGCATTCTTCTGAGCGGCTTCCTGACTTTCTTTGGCCGCGTCGTTCACTTTGTCCTGAGCCTTTTGCATGGACTCTTGAGATTCTTGAGCGGCTTTGTTCGCATCTTGTTGAGTGTTCTCGGATTTCTTGTCGCAAGCGGCAAGGCCCAAGGTGGCAGAGAGCATCAAGGCATAAGCTAAAGTATTGCGCATGGGGTGTTTCTCCTTATTGAATATCTACGAGCCTAAGAGCCTTGCGGATTAAGTTAAGTTCCAACTCTTTTTTCGCGAGTTGGATGTGTATGCCAGGCGCACAATCACGCGGGCTGCGGGATATCACATTAACTTTTGATGAAAATATGAAAGAGGTTGTGAGCCTGATGGGTGAAAGCCCCGTGTTTGAGCGTGTCAGCGTTTTTTCTTTCTGGATTGGCCACTGTCAGGCGTCTGTATTGCTGTTAATCGGTGTGTACACAAATGGCATCACGCGGGCGCTGGCTTATTCCGAGAAAATCATAGGTGGGCCGATGCTGGGGTTATGCGCGCCTGTCTCAAGTGCAATTGTCTTCCCTGTGCGCGCGCTCCCCATTGATGCGGATGACGAATGTCGCGGTCACTGCGCGCCCTTGCTGTAGAGCTGGTTGTCACGGTGCGAGCGCATTTGAAAATTGACGACTTGTCGATCGAATCGGGTAAGCCCTTGAAATCCGAGACCCAGCCCCCACTTTGATGACAACCCGCCGCCAGACACCGGTTCCGGCTTGTGTCTGGCGGCTTATGCCATCTGATTGGAGTTTGATGACCATGAGTGTGGAAACTCAAAAGGAAACCCTGGGCTTCCAGACCGAGGTAAAGCAGCTGCTGCACCTCATGATCCACTCGCTGTATTCCAACAAGGAAATCTTCCTTCGCGAGTTGATCTCTAACGCCTCTGACGCCGTCGATAAACTGCGCTTCGAAGCACTGTCCAAACCGGACCTGCTCGAAGGCGGCGCTGAGCTGAAAATTCGCGTGAGCTTCGACAAGGAAGCGAAAACCGTCACGCTGGAAGACAACGGTATCGGTATGAACCGTGACGATGTGATCACCCACCTGGGGACCATCGCCAAGTCCGGCACCGCCGATTTCATGAAAAACCTGTCTGGCGATCAGAAAAAAGATTCGCACTTGATCGGTCAGTTCGGTGTGGGCTTCTATTCGGCCTTCATCGTTGCCGATCAGGTTGAAGTATTCAGCCGTCGCGCTGGCACACCTGCCAGCGAAGGCGTGCACTGGTCTTCCAAAGGCGAAGGCGAGTTTGAAGTTGCCAACGTCGAGAAGGCCGAGCGCGGTACTCGTATCGTTCTGCACCTGAAGAGCGGTGAAGACGAGTTTGCGGACGGCTACCGTCTGCGCAACATCATCAAGAAATACTCCGACCACATCGCGTTGCCAATCGAGCTGCCGAAAGAATCCGCTGCTGCCGAAGGCGAAGAAGCTCCGGCTCTCGAGTGGGAAACCGTCAACCGCGCCAGCGCGCTCTGGACCCGTCCTCGCACCGAGGTGAAGGACGAGGAGTATCAGGAGTTCTACAAGCACGTCGCCCACGACTTCGAGAACCCGCTGAGCTGGAGCCATAACAAGGTTGAAGGCAAGCTGGAATACACCTCGCTGTTGTACGTGCCTGCTCGTGCGCCGTTCGACCTGTATCAGCGTGAAGCGCCGCGTGGCCTGAAGCTGTACGTCCAGCGCGTGTTCGTCATGGATCAGGCTGAGTCGTTCCTGCCGCTTTACATGCGCTTCGTCAAAGGCGTGGTCGATTCCAATGACCTGTCCCTGAACGTTTCCCGTGAAATTCTGCAGAAAGACCCGATCATCGATTCAATGAAATCGGCGTTGACCAAGCGTGTCCTGGACATGCTGGAAAAACTGGCGAAAAACGAGCCTGAGCAATACAAAGGCTTCTGGAAAAACTTCGGTCAGGTCATGAAAGAAGGACCGGCAGAAGACTTCGCCAACAAAGAGAAAATTGCAGGTCTGCTGCGTTTCGCTTCGACTCACGAAGAGGGCGGCGAGCAAGTCGTTTCTCTGGCCGAATACCTGGCTCGCGCCAAGGAAGGTCAGGACAAGATTTACTACCTCACCGGTGAAACCTACGCACAGGTCAAGAACAGCCCGCACCTTGAAGTCTTCCGCAAGAAAGGCATCGAAGTGTTGCTGCTTACCGACCGTATCGATGAGTGGCTGATGAGCTACCTCAGCGATTTCGATGGCAAAGGTTTTGTTGATGTGGCACGCGGTGATCTGGATCTGGGCAAGCTTGATTCCGAAGAGGACAAGAAAGCCCAGGAAGAAATCGCCAAGGATAAAGAAGGCCTGATCGAGCGTTTGAAAGCGGCGCTGGGCGAATCTGTCAGCGAAGTTCGGGTTTCTCATCGTCTGACCGACTCTCCGGCGATCCTGGCCATTGGCGAGGCCGACCTTGGCTTGCAGATGCGTCAGATTCTCGAAGCCAGCGGGCAGAAGGTTCCGGACTCCAAGCCAATCTTCGAATTCAACCCGGCGCATCCGCTGATCGGCAAGCTGGATGCCGAGCAGAGTGAAGAGCGCTTTGGTGACCTGTCGCACATCCTGTTCGATCAGGCTGCGCTGGCGGCCGGTGATAGCTTGAAGGACCCGGCGGCTTACGTGCGCCGTCTGAACAAGTTATTGGTCGAGTTGTCGGTTTAATATTCCGAGTCAAAGAAAACCCGCTTCGGCGGGTTTTCTGATTGTGCTCCACCCATTTGTCTTTCATTACTTGAGGAGTCAACGATGAGCAGCAACGTTTCCGTGAGTTCAGTGGTGTACCAGATCGACGGTCAACCTTTCGAGAGCCGTTTGGTATTCGACTCGGGTGACGCTTCGTCACGTCCCGGTCTGTTGATGGCCCCAAACTGGATGGGTGTAACCGAAGGCGCCGAGAAAATTGCACAGGCGGTAGCAGAGCAGGGTTATGTAGTGTTCCTGGCCGACCTTTACGGTCAAGGTACGCGCCCGCAGAACAACGATGAGGCTGGCGCCGCGATGATGCCGCTCAAGGATGACCGTGCACTGCTGCGCAAGCGTATGCAGGCTGCACTGGATCAATTGCTGGCCCAGACGGACGCACCGGTTGACGCTGATAAAGTCGCTACTTTCGGTTTCTGCTTCGGCGGTTGCTGCTCCCTTGAGCTGGCGCGTACCGGCGCTAACCTGAAAGCAGCTGTGTCGTTCCACGGCACGCTGGATACGCCGAACCCGGCTGATGCGAAAAACATCAAGGGTGCGGTGCTGGTACTGCACGGTGCGTCGGATCCATTGGTGCCGAAAGAGCAATTGCCAGCTTTCGAAGCCGAAATGAATGCTGCGGGTGTGGACTGGCAGTTGCTGAGCTACGGCGGGGCCGTGCATTCGTTCACCGACCCTCACGCACAAACGCCGGGCATGATGCAGTACGACGAAAAGACCGCCAAGCGCGCCTTTGTGTCGATGCATAACTTGCTGGATGAAGTGTTCAAAGGCTGACACGGTCTTGCGGACTTGATTGATCCCTGTGGGAGCCGAGCTTGCTCGCGATGAACGATGACGCGGTTTGCCTGAAACTGCGCGTCGACTGCATTGCGGGCAAGCGCGCTCTTGGCAAACAAAATGCAGTTACCTGGCTTGCAATGCTTTTCTGTAGGCGCTGACGAGCACCGCTGGGCCGCGATAGCGTCCTTTCTGATACATCGCCATCGCGGCCTCGCGGTGCTCGTGCGCTCCTACAGTTTCTGTGTTTGCTGCGAGACAGCGCGGCGTCTTGCCAGCGACGGCGCTCCTACCGATCACTTAGCCTGCGGCAACTCAATCCTGCCAATCTCCCCAGGCACTGTCGGCCAGTCTCCGGCTGCCCAGCGGGTTCTTGCCTGTTCGATCAGTTCCTGATCACTGGCGACGAAATTCCAGTTCATGCGCCGTGGCCCATCCAGTGGTGCGCCGCCAATCAGCACCGCGTGACACTCACTCTCCGCACACAGATTCACTTCTTTGCCTGGCTCCAGAACCACCAATGTTCTGGCTTCCACTGCTTCGCCGTCCACTGACGCTTCACCGCTGAGCACATACAGCGCACGTTCTTCATGTTCATCAGGGATGAGCAAAGTCGTCGCGTTTTGCATGTGCAGCTCGGCATAGAGCGTCGGCGACAGCACCGGCACCGGGGAGGTCAGGCAGAAACCGGTCCCCGCAATCATCCTTATCTGAATACCAGGGGTGTCAGTCACCGGCAGACTGATGGCCGGGTGAAGGCTGTAATGACCTTCGCCCTGCTCATGTGGCTTGGGCGAAGCCAGCCACACCTGTAGACCGTGCATGCGCGAGCCGCTGGACATAAGGTCGGCGGGCGTGCGCTCGATGTGTGCGATGGCTGCGCCGGAGGTCATCCAGCTGACGTCACCTGGTGTCACTTGCTGATCGCTGCCGAGGCTGTCCTTGTGCAGGAGGCGGCCCTCGAACAGATACGTCAGCGTCGACAGGCCAATATGCGGGTGTTGGCGAATATCAATGCCTTTGCCCGGCGCATATTCCGTTTCCAGCATGTGATCGAAAAATACAAACGGGCCGACACTGCGGCACCTGGCTGAGGGCAGGGGGCGCAGGATGGGCTGGCCTTCCACTTCTTCGGCGCGGGGTTTGATGGTAAGCATCAGGCGGTTCTCGGCAGTCAGACCAGTTGGGTGTTGATAGTGATCTCGGCGGTGGTCATCAGCTTATGGACGGGGCAGCGATCCGCGATGCGGTGCAATACCGTGCGCTGTTGTTCGCTGAGAGCCCCTTCCAGGGAGAGTTCTACGTTCAGGCGGTACTTTGCCTGTCTTTCCTCACTGTCGTCGTGAGCGACCTTGACGGTGACGCCAGTCAACGGGATGTCATGCTGCTTCGCGTACAGCTTTACGGTCAGTGTCTTGCACGAGGCCAGTGCTGCATCGAAGTAATCGTGAGGGGAGGGCGCGGAGTTTTCGCCACCCAGCTCAACAGGCAGGTCAGTGAATATTTCGTGCTGCCGGTTGATGTCGATCTTGTGGCGAAATCCGTCAGGGCTAACGGTGCTGACGATGACAGACATGGCGGCCTCGGCTGTAGGTAAAAGAAAATATCCTACCCGCATAGTGTTTACTCAGCCTATAAAATCGGTGCTCATAAAAAAGGCGCCTCGAAAGGCGCCTTTTTACACAGCTGAAGCTGTATCTACAGCAAGGGCGGAATTACTTGCCCTGCCAGCGCTTCATGACCAGGGTAGCGTTGGTGCCACCGAAGCCGAAGCTGTTGCTCATGACCTGGTCGATCTTTGCATCTTCCTGGGTCTTGAGCAGGATCGGCATGTCAGCGACAACCGGGTCCAGTTCGTCGATGTTGGCCGAACCCGCGATGAAGTTGCCTTCCATCATCAGCATGCAGTAGATCGCTTCGTGAACGCCTGCGGCGCCCAAGGAGTGACCCGACAAGCTCTTGGTGGAGCTGATGGCCGGAGCCTTGCCAGCGAACACTTCACGAACGCCTTCCATCTCTTTGGCGTCGCCGACCGGAGTCGAAGTGCCGTGAGTGTTCAGGTAGTCGATAGGGCCTTCAACGGTGGACAGGGCCATCTGCATGCAGCGGATTGCACCTTCGCCGCTCGGCGCGACCATGTCGTAGCCGTCGGAAGTAGCGCCGTAGCCCACGATTTCAGCATAGATCTTGGCACCGCGAGCCAGAGCATGTTCCAGCTCTTCTACAACGACCATGCCGCCACCGCCAGCGATGACGAAGCCATCACGGTCTGCGTCGTAAGCGCGGGAAGCCTGTTCCGGGGTATCGTTGCGCTTGCTGGACAGTGCGCCCATGGCGTCGAACAGGAACGACTGGCTCCAGTGCTCCTCTTCACCACCACCGGCAAACACGATGTCCTGCTTGCCCATCTGAATCTGTTCCATGGCGGTACCAATGCAGTGAGCACTGGTGGCGCAGGCAGAGGCGATGGAGTAGTTCAGGCCCTTGATCTTGAATGGCGTAGCCAGACAAGCGGAAACCGTGCTGCTCATGGTCCGAGTAACGCGATACGGGCCAACGCGCTTGACGCCTTTTTCGCGCAGGATATCCAGCGCTTCCATCTGGTTCAGGGTCGATGCACCACCGCTGCCAGCGATCAGGCCGGTACGCGGATTGGAGACTTGCTCCTCGGTGAGGCCCGAATCAGTGATGGCGTCTTTCATGGCCAGGTAGGCATAAGCTGCCGCGTGACCCACGAAGCGAAAGATCTTGCGATCGATCAGCTCTTCAAGGTTGAGGTCAATGGAGCCGGAAACCTGGCTACGCAGACCCATTTCGGCATATTCCGGATTGAAACGGATGCCAGGGCGGCTTGCACGCAGGTTGGCGGAGACGGTCTCTTTGTCATTGCCCAGGCACGAAACGATGCCCAGACCAGTGATAACGACGCGGCGCATGCGGATAACCCTTAGAAGTTGTCAGTGGAGGTGAATACGCCGACGCGAAGGCCTTCGGCGGTGTAGATTTCGCGACCGTCGACAGTGACCGAACCATCAGCGATGGCCAGGTTCAGCTTGCCCTTGAGGACGCGTTTGATCTGGATGTTATAGGTGACTTTTTTGGCGGTCGGCAAGACCTGGCCGAAGAACTTTACTTCTCCTGAACCCAGTGCGCGACCACGGCCTGGCAGACCCTGCCAGCCGAGGAAAAAGCCAACCAGCTGCCACATGGCATCAAGGCCAAGGCAGCCCGGCATTACCGGGTCACCTTCGAAGTGACAGGCGAAGAACCACAGGTCCGGATTGATATCCAGCTCAGCGACCAATTCACCTTTGCCGTACTTGCCACCCTCTTCGCTGATATGAGTGATCCGATCGACCATCAGCATGTTAGGGGCGGGCAGTTGCGCGTTACCTGGGCCGAATAGCTCACCGCGACTGCAGCGCAGCAAGTCTTCCCGGGTAAAGGCGTTTTGTTTGGTCATGCGAGCTCCTCAATAATCTCGTGCGGCAGGGCGGGGTATCGTGTGACCCGGAAGCCAGTCCTGGCCGGCTGACTCGCCAGGGGTCTGCCGGCAGCCTACTCATAGACTATTGCGTTGTAGTGAAAGTCACAGCACAAGGGAAATGAAAGTACACTTGTGCACTGAAATTTGCCATCCAGCCGACCACGAAGGTCGATTTAGCGGACAAGACTGCCGCAATTTAACAATTATCGCCAGTCACAGTTGCCCGAAAGGGAATCCATTTCTGCAAAACCTGCTGTAAATCAGTACGTTTGAAGGGTTTCGCCAGGTAGTCGCTCATCCCCGCCTGTAAACAGGCGTCGCGGTCACCCTGCAACGCATTGGCGGTCAGAGCGATGATCGGTACCTGACTCAGGCCGGGTAATTGTCGAATGTGGCGCGTGGCTTCGTAGCCGTCCATGACCGGCAGTCGGCAATCCATGAAAATCGCTGCATATTGTCCGCTGCCAGCCATGCTGACTGCCTGTGCGCCGTCTCTGGCGACGGCCACCTGATAACCGAGGTTGTGCAGCATGGCGCGAATCACCGCGCAGTTGACCTCGTTGTCTTCGACCAGCAACACGTTACGTTGCTCACCATCGGTGTCCACTGCGGATTCAGTGCTGTCTGGCGCGTCGACGGTTTCGCGCACGAGGGCCATCGGGATTTCCAGGCTGAACAGCGAACCTGACCCCTCTGTGCTTTGCGCGCGCAGCGTTCCGCCCATACGTTCGGCCAATGTGCGAGCGATGGGCAGGCCTAGTCCCGTGCCTCCGTAACGTCTGGAGATCGAGCTGTCAGCTTGCTGAAAAGCGTCGAACATCGATTCCAGACGGTCGTGATGAATACCGATCCCGCTGTCACGCACGTGGCATGCGAACAAAATGCGCCCCTCATCCAGCGATTCGTATTCAGCCTCAATATCAACGCTGCCTCGCTCGGTAAATTTAAGCGCGTTGCCGATCAGATTGACCAGAATCTGCCGGATACGGGTCGGGTCGCCTTGCACCCGCAACTGATCAAGCCCGGGCTGGATATGCAATTGCAGTAACAGATTGCGTTGCTGCGCATCGTGGCTGAAGGCCTGACTCGAGGTGCTGACCAGATCCGCGACATTGAAAGCTATGTTTTCCATTTCCAGCGATTGCCGCTCGAAACGGGAAAAGTCCAGGATGTCGTTGATCACTCGTAACAGATGCTCTGTGGATTCGGTGGCGAGCGCCGCGTATTCGGTCTGCTCTTCAGTCATCTGCGTTGTTTCCATCAACTGCAACATGCCCAGTACACCGTTCATGGGCGTGCGCAGTTCGTGGCTCATCATCGCCAGAAAGTCCGACTTTGCGCCGTTGGCGCGTTCCGCTTCTTCGCGGGCCTGAATCAATTGATCAATGAAGCGCTGCTGTTCACGGCTGGCCTTGTCCAGGTTCGCCGCAAGATTGTTGATGTGGCGCGCCAGATCACCCAGCTCCGCGTCGTCAGGTACGGGCAACGGTGTCCGGTAATCGCCTTGCTGGATCGCTTTTACCGCCTCGCCCATTGCACTGATGGGTTGCGAAAGGCTTGAGGCCAGGCGTCTTGCGAGAATGAACGTGAACAGCAATGCGAACAGCGCAAGAATGCCGGCCTTGAGCAGGATTTCCTGCTGGCGCTCGCTGAAGGCTTCGTTGGACATACCGACCAGCACCCGGCCCAAATAATCCTGAGCGGCGCTGACGGTGTCATCATGGTTGCCGAGGAAATCCTTGCCCAGCTTGATCTGCTGCGAGCGAATTGGCGCCTGAAATATCTCTACCTGCTTGGGGTGCGTTCCAGGACCACCGGGTTGCTCGACATACACCAATACCTTGTTAAGGCTGTCCTGAACTTCGATAAAGCGCACGTGAGGCGTCGATAGCGTCGCGCGCATCAGGCTTTTGAGGACTTCATCGTTACCGACAATCACGCCATATTCCGATGCGGGTGCCAACTGGTTGGCGATCAACTGCCCCGTGTGATTGAGTTCCTGGCGCAGATCCTGAATGCGCACGAAGGTAAAGAAGCAGATCAGCAACAGCGTCAGCAGTAGCGCGGGACCGAGACTGATCATCTGTGTGCGGGTGTTGATGTCCCAGTGACGACGAACCTTCATGGGCGCCGCTCCGCCTGACTCAGGCTGATGGTCACTGCTGCATCGTCGATGGCGATAATGCCAAGGGACTGGGCCACGCGTGGATTACTCATGACTTTGAAGTGTCGCGGATACTGCGCCCGGGGCCATTGCTCGGGCGTTTTGTCGAGCAGCGCGTCAAGGGTGTCCAGCCAATCTATTTCATCGCTGTAAGTACTCGCCAGGCTGCCCGCTTTGACAAATGATGCATTGGGGCCAAGCAGTGCCTGTTGATGAGCATAGCTGCTGAGCAACAGGTTCTTGGCGGTTTTGGCGTTGTACAGGTCCGGGTCATCAAGTCCCAGCAATACGTCGCTGCGGATCAGCAGGTTCTGCAGTGACTGGTTTTCTGCACTGGGTGTCCACGGCTGGGATATCACCCGTAATCCCATGGCCAGTGCCGCATGACGCAATTCTTTTAGCAGGAACTGGCTTCGATTATTGAACAGTACGCCGATCTGTCTGGCTTCGGGCAGCAGGTGCCGGATCAGCAGCAGTTGGCGTGTCACCGGCGGATCGCTCCACAGCAGGCTTAACGTAGGAGGGCGCTTTTCACCCAGTCGTTCATGGGCCTGGATTCGACTGACGCGCAGTACCAGCGTCCTCGGGCCTTCGCTGTCGCTCAGTCGCCAGTCCAGGCTCGGGGTGTCCAGCAGCACCAGTCGGGTGTGTTCGCTGACTTTGCCGGGGGACGGCATTTTGTCGGTTTCGATAAATCGTATCTGGTCGTTCGGGCGACGCTGGCTCAGCTCGGTCAAAAAGTTCTGGATGCCCGGGCTGGTTCTGGCGGCGGTCAGCAAAATATCGGCAGCGGACGCCGTGGCGCAGTTCACCCACATGAGTGCCGCGATTGCAGTGCAGCGCAGAAGTCTGCTCGAGAAAGCCACAGGCGTGTCCATACGTGTTCGTCCGGTTACCGCTCTATTCATGCCCGGCATGTTAACCGAGACACGGGTTATTGCCACGCGGGGTGTGGTTGGGTGGTTTTTGGTGTAGTAGTTTTTGTGTGTATATCCGTTATTGCGGTAACGGCTGATATTGGTTGCGCTTTTACAGCGCGTCACTTTCGAAGAGCGCGAAAGTAACCAAAGCGCTCTTGCCCCACCACTGGGTGCCTCGCTGTCGCTCGGCATGCCCGTAATCCGACATTGCTGCGTGGGGCCGCCGCCACCGGCCATCCATGGCCTGAG
>NZ_JAGTPI010000036.1:0-57949 GCF_021147825.1 Pseudomonas quasicaspiana | reverse complement strand
ATGCTTTTTCATGGACTCGCCCTCGCTGTCGTTGGCTTCTTAAGAATGCCACCGTGGCGCTACTGACGCCTCGGCTTGGGCGAGTCCATCCAATTACGGTCACGGGATCACATCCGTAGGAGCGGCTTTAGCCGCGAGGCATTCTTCCGGCTAAACCAAGTCCCACGAAGTTTTCCAACCCCACACCTCGACCTTCATCAGACACCCGCTACAAATATTTCAAAACACCTTCAGGTATTGCCAAAGGTCATCCGTCTTAGATGTGACTGATAGCTGTTCGCATATCCATGCGCATCTCATAGGGAACAACCTGAATGGCAAAGCACCACACTCCTGGGCGTAAAACCGGCATGCAATGGCGACTTGGCGCCCACGGCGCGGTACTTGCCTGCACGCTGCTGGTTGGAGCCATTCAGGCACATGCGGCACAAGGTAATGCTGCTGGCAGCTCCGTCGACAAGCTGTCACTGAATATTCCCGCTCAGCAGTTACGCCAGGCTTTGTTAGTGTTCAGCCAGCAAACCGGGCAAAACGTGCTGCTGGATGGGAACCTCGATGCGAGTCTGCGCAGTAATGCGGTGGTGGGTTCGTACTCTGCGGAAGAAGGCCTGGCCGGGTTGCTGCAAGGCAGCGGCTACAGCTTTTCCCGCACGGACGCGATGACGGTCTATCTGGTGCCGGTTGCCCAGGCGAATATCACCAACGAAATGAACCTGCCCGCCATGCAGATTCAATCCCGCATCACCCCGGACAGCATCCAGAGCTTCGGCTATCAGGGTAAACCCGTCTCCAGCACTACCCGCTTGGGCCTGAGCGACAGGGAGACTCCGCAAGCGGTGACTGTCGTGACCCGCGAGCAAATGGACGATTTCCAACTCAACAGTGTGAAAGAAGCCCTGCGCAGAGCGCCCTCGGTCACCGTCGAACAGTTCGAGACTGATCGCACGGCCTTCACCTCGCGCGGCTTTACCATCGATAACTTCGAATACGATGGCATGGGCATGCCATTTTCTGGCGGCGTGCTGCTCGGTGATCAGGACATGACCGAGTTCGAACAAATCGACGTGCTGCATGGCGCCAATGGACTCATGAGTGGTGCGGGTAACCCGTCGGCTACCGTCAATTTCGTTCGCAAGCGGCCTACCGATACATTCCAGGCGAAAGTCGATGCCAGTGCCGGTTCCTGGGACAACCGTCGACTGGGCCTGGATGTTTCCGGCCCGCTAACGGACAGCGGTAACGTGCGCGGACGCTTCATCACGGCACACGACAAAGGCAACTCCTACCTCGACCGCTATAGCCATGAAGTCAACGTGGCAGCAGGCCTGCTGGCTTTTGATCTGTCCGACGCCGACACGTTGACCGTGGGGTTCTCCCAGCAAGACAGCTACTCAAACGGCAGCACATGGGGCGCCCTGCCCATTGCCGACTTCGCAGGCAATCGTATTCACTACAGCAGCCGCAGCTCCAGCGTTGGCCAGGACTGGACCTATTGGAACATCCACACCAAGCGTGCCTTCGCCGAGCTGACCCACGACTTCGATAACGGCTGGGCCAGCAAGATCACCCTGACCGGAGTCAGTCAGCATCAGGACACCAAGATGCTGTACGCCATACCGGCAGCCACTGACATTTCTGCCTACGTCAACCGGACCACCAGCACTGAACATCAGGTCATTGGAGAGGCTCAGTTGTCCGGGCCTTTCAGCCTGTTGGGGCGCGAGCACCAACTGACCGTAGGCGCCAATTACGGCCGCACCCATCACAAGGAGCGCGGCCACTACCTGGACGCTTCCGGCTTCATCAAAACCAGCCTTGAGGACGCGCTGGGCGGGAACGTTGTGCAACCGCCTTTTAACTTCACTAATGACCTCAATACCCAACTCTTCACTGATACCCAGAAAAGCCTGTTCGCCGGCGCGCGCTTCAGCGTTGCCGATGACCTGCACTGGATCGCCGGGGCACGCATGCTCAGTGCCGACGGTGATGGCCTGGGCTATGGCTCGCCACACAATACCCGCGTACACGGCAAGGTGACGCCTTACACCGGTCTGGTCTATGACCTCACCCCTCAGTGGAGTCTGTACACCAGCTGGACCGAGATCTTCAAACCTCAGTACTCCCTCAGTGTGAGTGGCGGAGTGCTGCAGCCACTTGAAGGCAAAAGCACTGAAGTTGGCGTGAAGGGCCGTCTGCTCGACGAGCGGCTGACGGTAACGGCTGCCGTGTTCAAGACCGACCAACAAAACGTCGCTGAGCCCGCCGGAATACAGCGCAGTCAATTTGTTTACCGAGGCGAGGACTTCAAAAGCCGCGGCGTGGAACTGGAGGCCTCCGGTGAAGCATTGCCCGGTCTGGAACTGACGGGTGGTTATACCTTCGTAAGAATCAAAGACGCCAATGGCGACGAGGCGCGCAAGTACATCCCCACTCATACCGTGCGCGGCAGCTTGACCTACCGCCTGCCAGCCCTGCCTCAGGCCAGGGTCGGGACTCGCATCCAGTGGCAAAGCGGGACTGAAGTCGACACCAACAGCAACGTTAGGCAAGACGCCTACGCGCTGGTCGACCTGATGGCCAGCTATGACTTCGATGATCACTGGAGCACGTCGTTGAACATGAACAACGTCACCGATCAGAAATACCTGTTGTCGCTGTATCAATCCGCCGGCTCAACCAACTACGGCGCACCGCGCAACCTGACGGCTTCGGTGACCTGGAAGTATTGAGCCGATGTTGCCTATTTGAGAATCGCGGCTGTCGCGAAGCAAACACGGATCTGTAGGAGCTGCCGAAGGCTGCGATAGCGGTGCGTCAGGAGTATCGCCATCGCAGCCTTCGGCAGCTCCTACAGGAGTTTGCAAAAGCTGCCCCGAGGCGATATTCCTCACCTCGGGGCACTGGACTCAACGATTACGCGTCACTCTCCAGACGGTGTTGGCAAGATCGTCGGCGATGATCAGCGCACCTTTCGGGTCCACCGTCACACCCACCGGACGACCGCGGGTTTTCCCGTCCGCGCCGCGGAAGCCAGTCGCAAAATCAACCGGCTCACCCGCAGGGATACCATTGTTGAACGGTACGAAGATCACCTTGTACCCCACAGGATTCGGACGGTTCCAGCTGCCGTGCTCGCCGACAAAAACACCGTTGGCGAACTTGTCACCCATGGCCGGGATGGAAAAGTCGACACCCAGTGCAGCAACGTGCGAGCCGAGGCTGTAATCCGGTTTGATCGCCGAGGCGACCTTTTCAGGATTCTGCGGTTGCGCACGCGGGTCGACGTTCTGGCCCCAATAGCTGTAAGGCCAGCCATAGAAACCGCCCTCCTTCACCGACGTCAGATAATCAGGCACCAGATCAGGCCCCAGTTCGTCACGCTCATTGACCACCGTCCACAATTTCCCGGTTTCAGGCTGAATGGTCAGCGCCGTCGGGTTACGCAGGCCTGTTGCATAAGGCTTGTGCGCCCCGGTCTCAGCATCGATCTGCCAGACCATGGCACGGTCGATCTCGACCTCCATACCGCGCTCAGTGACGTTGCTGTTCGAACCGATCCCGACATACAGGTAACGGCCATCCGGGCTAATCGTCAGCGCCTTGGTCCAGTGGTGGTTGATCTGCGAAGGCAGGTCGGTGAGCTTGGTGGGAGCACCGCTGGCTTTGGTCTGCCCGTCCTGATAATCGAAACTTACCAATGCGTCCTGATTGGCGACATAGAGCTTGCCGTTAGCAAAGGCCAGGCCATAAGGCGCGTTGAGATCTTCAGCGAAAAGCGTCTTCAACTCGTAATTGCCGTCGCCATCAGCATCACGCAGCAAGGTCAGACGGTTGCCGCCTTTGACTTGGGTGTTGCCCTTGGCCTTGATCACACTGGCAATCACGTCCTTGGGTTTGAGCTTGGCCGCGCTGCCGCCACGTCCTTCTGCAACCAGAATATCGCCGTTGGGCAGGACCAGCGTCTGACGCGGAATCCTCAGGTCAGTCGCAATCGCGGTGATGCTGAAGCCCTCGGGAACAGTGGGCTTTTGATCACCCCAGGCCACCGGCTCGGCAATCTTCATGCTCGGCAGTAGCGTGCGTTGCGGTTCCGGCAGCTTTGGATCAGGACCGCGTGCCTGGGTGCTTTCGCCATCGCCACCACAGGCGCTCAAAAACAACGACATGCTCAAAACGGTCAATGCGCCTGAATGCTTCATTCCGCACCTCCCGAACGCAGATTGGTAAGCCCGGTCCACGCCGCAACAACGGACAGCAGCGTTACGACTACCGATAAAATCAGCCCTGTCGGCATCATCGCCCAAGCGTCCTTCGCATGCTCGAACGCGTTGATCAGGCCCAGCGCCCACGTAACCAGAAGGAGCAGGAAATAAGCGACCGGACGGCCTGCCTTGTGGTCCGCACGGATCAGATTGACCAGTGCAAACAACAACGCCAAGCCACAGAAAAGCAGCCCTCCGGCAATCAGCCAGGAGGCAAAGTTGGCCCACTGAATCTGGTAGGTCTGGGCGTAAGCGATGTCACTCAGCAAAGCACCGAGAAACAGCGGGACGGTACCGGCAAGCAAGATCGCGTGTAGCGGGCTAGGTGTAGTCCGGTAAAGGGGGTGAGTAGTAACGGTCACGGCGGCTCCTTATCGTTGAGCGACCCTGAGCAATACTCAGCGCAAATGCACTGGCAGACAGGGTCGCGCTGACTGCGCAAAGAAAAGGATCGTTGTGCCGACGCGTTAGTTCAGTGGATTTCATGTCGAAATATTTTGAAAAACAGTCTGAAGAAGAGTTTCTCCGGTTCGTCCATAGACCTACACAGTGCCAAATTTAATCGAGGCTTCCGAGCTGACGGAAACCTGAGGCCTGATAGCAATCTTTTCCGGGATGTTCCGAGAACAGGCTGCTTTGGCCCTGATCAATACGCTGTCACATGCCAACACGCTGAAAATGAAAATAAAACCAAAGTGCCACTACATTTATCGGAGTTGCTGCCGATAGAGGCATCATCGTTTTAAATCAAAGGGACTTGTTACATGAATCTTCATACTCTGCGCACCATGGCCGCACTGACGTTGCTTGCCTGCCTGACACTCACCGGCTGCGCCCATGTTCAACCGCCGGTAGCGCTTGATAAACAATTCTGGGATGCCAAAGAACCGGTTATCGGCGTGGCGATCAACGTAGTACCCGAGCCTGCGCTGGTGCTGACCGGCAATCAGGGGCTTCTGGATTTAGCCATCAACACGGGTATGAACAGCAAGCTCAGCGGGAATGTCGAAAAATGGCAGGTGCGCGACCTCAATACACTGCCGGATGCCATCGTTGCCAAGTTGCAAGCCAAGGGTTACAAGGCAAAGCGCATCAATGAGCCAGTGGATCTGAAGACCTATAAAGAAGTCAGTTTCCGTGAAGGCTACACAGTCCGTGACCTGAGCCCGATCAAGGCAGCTTATGGCGTAGACCGTCTGCTGTTGGTCAACATCCAGGGCACCGGAGCCACCCGAAGCTATTACAGCATCGTACCGACCAGCGTGCCCATGGCGCAGATAGGTGGACAAGGTATGGTCGTCGATCTGGCTGACAACAGACTGCTGTGGTTCAAACCCTTCGCCGTAGTGCAGGCCGCTCAGGGCGAGTGGGATGAGCCGACTTATACCAATCTGACCAACGCTTTCTATCAGGCGATGGACACAAGCCGTCAGCAAATGATTACCCCGTTCGAATAATGAAAAGCCTATCGACAGCGGCCACGGCGCTGGTGCTGCTCATGCTCGCCGGTTGTGCTCAGAAGCCCGCGCCACAGACCGGTTTCAAGTCTCAGGAGGCTGTGTCCTACGTCCAGGCACACGGAGTCAAGGTCGACATGCAACTGCCGCAGGCATTTGTCGGTGCAAGCACCGTGGTCGACTCCGAAGCGGCGCAGAAGGCTGCGACGGCGAGCCATAATCTGATTGCGAGTTCGGGTAATGCTGCCGGGCTCGCGGGTCTGCTGGTCGCCAGCCTGATCAATACCCAGATGGGCAGCGGTAGCTTGCAGAGAGATGCAGAAACGGCCGCCGCCAAAGAGTCGCGTCCGTTGGCCGAGCTACTGGGTGGCGTGCCTTTGCAAGAGCGTCTGGAACAGCGCTTTCAGCAAGCCTCGCTAGCGGCAGGCCTAAAACAGGGCACAGGCAACGTCAGCGCACGCCTGGTGATCGAGCCGAAACTGATGCTTACGCCTGATCGCGGCAGTTTCGTGCTGATCAATCAGGTGCAGGTGCAGGACATTGCCGGTTCAGCGCTGTATCGCATGCGCATCGAAGTCACCAGCCAGCCCATTCGGCGCTGTGGTAAAGGTTGCATCGATGACGGCTCCCTGGATTTGAAGCAGGTCACAGCGGCCCTCGACGAGTGCATCGACGAATCAATGCGCGTGCTGACCGCCGACTTGATGCTCCCGGCACCGCCCGAAGCTGCCCAGGAGACATTGCGCTATGTGCTGGATGGCCAGCGAGTGGTAGAGCGCGGTTATCAGTTAGCCAGCAATGGCAACTATTGGCGTTACCGCAACCTCTACGGCTCGGTGAAGTCAGTACCAGTGCCGTTTGAAGACCCATTGACGGCGGCACAATTGCAGGCGGCTTACGGGCGCTAGCCATCAGTGACTTGCCTGCGAGTATTGTCATTACAGCCGGATCCAACCTCCAAGGAATCATTCTCTGGTGAACGCCCGCATGACATCAAAACCAGACAGAAGCGCCCAGGACCTCATTAACGCGCGCACGTTGATTGGCCGGAAAGTGTCAGGGATTTTGCATGATCAATATTATTTCAATGGCGAAAAATGTCTGATCGGTAAAGGGTCGATCGAGTGGCAACTCGGCGAGCACGGTTACCTGTCAATGTATCTGCTGAGTAACGGTGAAAGCGTGGGTGCGGATTTGCTCCCGCTTGAACCGCCCATCTCCTTCGACCTTGAATCTGGAGACACCTGCTCGTGGCTTAGAGAGGACTTACTTCAGGATCTTGAGGCCTCTCATCTGGTCAATATTGCCGTTGAAGACGTCATCGGAATGGTTGATACATGGCCAAATCAGAAAGGACACTTGGTGGGTTTCAAGATCCTTTTCGAGACCGGAGACTTCATCATTTTCCTTAATCAAGGTGACGAGGAAGCCGTTCTGCTGAACGAGCTACCTCCTGAGTCAGACGGGATAACGACAACCTGGGTGTCCCTTATTGAGTAACGCTTGGGGGCTCACTCTACAAACAGTGGAACCTGACCTCAAATCAATCCGGTGAATCGCGAGCATGCCTATACTCGGGCGCCCTAAACACTCACTCACGTCATGAAACAGTTGGGTAGATCCGGACAATGGCTTTATTACTCGATAGAGAATTCGCCGAACAAGAGCTGGCAGAAAGAAACGAGCTTGATCTGAGGAATATCTCAGCCAAAGTATGGCCTGTCATTCTGTCCAGGTGCATGGCGACTGAGCTACGTCTTTACAACATTAAACTACCCACACTCGATGGGATCGAGACGCTTGTCAGAACGCGCCAGTTACGGTTGGAATGGGCGACTAAAATTGAATCGCTTGAACCTGTTTTCAGGTTGAAAGGTTTGACGCATCTGACAATTGGAGACTTCCCAAAACTGCGTCGACTGGACGGGCTTGAAACCTTGAGCGAGCTCACCGAACTGCACCTGTCCGGAAATGTGGGTGGAGGATCGGCGCCGCTGCGCCTTGACTCAATCGAGTCGGTATCGCGTATTCCCAATCTCAACAGGCTTTCCATAGCAAATATGAAGCTCGAGACCGACGATATCTCCAGCCTTGCTCGCTGCTCGAACCTTCGGTATTTGAGCCTGACAAATCAGTTCCAGCGGACGCAGATCGCCTTCCTTGCAGGCAAGTTAAACGCGCAGCTCGCAGAACCGCTGACTGCGCACGTAAAAACGCATCTGCGTTGCGTCAAGTGTGATGCATTCACCTCGATGTTCACCGGGCGCAGAATGCCTTTCCTCTGCCCCGTTTGTGATGCGCCACGGTTTGAAAAACTAACTCAGCAATTCGAACAGATGGTGGTCGACGCATCATCTGCTGAATAACCAGTCGGCATCCTCTTAACAGATCTACCGCTATCGCGAGCAAGCTCACTCCTAC
Source organism: Pseudomonas quasicaspiana (assembly GCF_021147825.1). Taxonomy (NCBI): domain Bacteria; kingdom Pseudomonadati; phylum Pseudomonadota; class Gammaproteobacteria; order Pseudomonadales; family Pseudomonadaceae; genus Pseudomonas; species Pseudomonas quasicaspiana. Next base: position 49,809 of record NZ_JAGTPI010000036.1, on the reverse strand, counting down.
AGGGTTCATGTGTGCTTCACGGACACCGGGCGCCCTCTCACCAAAAAAACTATCTGGTTTGGAATGCTTTTTATCTGTAGGAGCGCGCTTGCCCGCGATTTGGTCTTTCAATCAATAAATATATCGGCTGTGCTGACGCTATCGCGGGCAAGCGCGCTCCTACATGTCGCCATTTGCCGGGCGCGCCAACACTCCGGCAACGGCGAGCAGAGACAACTTACTCACGCACAATGCCCTCGTCGACTTTCGCCTTTGGCCTGACCTTTTCCACCATCCCCATGACCAGCACAAAGAACACTGGGACAAAAACCACTGCCAGGGTTGCCGTCAACATGCCACCGATCACTCCGGTGCCAATGGCCTGCTGGCTGGCCGAACTCGCACCTGAAGCAAAGACCAATGGCACCACGCCGAGTATGAAGGCCAGCGAGGTCATGATGATCGGTCGTAGCCGCAGGCGCGCAGCCTGAATGCTCGCCTCGACCCGGCCCATGCCCTGATCATGCAGGCTCTTGGCAAACTCGATGATCAGGATGGCGTTCTTCGCCGACAGACCAATAATGGTGATCAGCCCCACTTTGAAAAACACATCGTTAGGCATGCCACGCAATGTCACCGCCAGCACCGCACCGATGATCCCCAGCGGTACGACCAACAGCACCGCAGCCGGGATCGCCCAGCTTTCATAGAGCGCTGCCAGACACAGAAATACCACCAGCATCGACAGGCCGAGCAACAGCGGAGCCTGACCGCCCGAGATACGTTCCTGCAACGACAAACCAGTCCATTGCAGAGCAAAACCGGATGGCAGCCCCGAAGCCAGACGCTCCATTTCTTCCATGGCTTCACCGGTGCTATGACCCGGCGACGGTTCCCCGGACAGGCTCACCGAGGGATAACCGTTGTAGCGATTGAGCTGCGCCGGTCCTCTGCTCCAGTTGACCTTGGCGAAGGCTGACACCGGGACCATACGACCCTGACTGTTTTTGACTTCCAGCTTCAGCAGGTCATCCACCTGCTGCCTGCGATCACCTTCACTTTGCACAATCACTTGCTGCATGCGCCCCTGATTCGGAAAGTCATTCACGTAAGCAGAACCCAACGACGTCGACAGCACGTTGGCGATGTCGGCAAATGAAATGCCCATGGCATTGGCTTGCTGACGGTCCACCTCGATGTTGACCTGAGGAGTTTCCGCCAACGAGGCTTCGCGCACGTTCTGCAGAATCGGACTTTTACTGATCCTGCCCAGCAGATCGTCACGCGCCTGCCGCAATGCGTCGTAACCCTGTGAGCCGCGATCCTGCAAGCGCACTTCAAACCCACCTGACGTGCCCAGACCTTCTACCGGCGGCGGCAAAAGGCTAAATACCATGGCGTCCTTGAGGCCAAAAAACACAGCGCTGGCACGGTCGGCGATGGATTGCGCAGAATCCTGTGCTGTCCGTTCCGACCAATCCTTCAAGGTGGTAAACGCCAGCGCTGCGTTCTGCCCGCTCCCGGAAAAGCTGAAGCCGAGAATCATCACCGTATTGGCGATGCCGGGCTCCTGCGCGTTATGCGCTTCGATCTGTTTGGCGATTTCGATGGTACGGTTCTGGCTGGCGCCCGGCGGCAGCTGAATATCCGTGATGGTGTAGCCCTGATCCTCAACCGGCAGGAACGAGGATGGAAGACGGGTAAACAGCACACCCATGACGCCAACCAACACCACGAACACCAGCATGTAACGGCCCAACTGGCGCACGGCCTTGCTCACCCAGCTTTCATAACCGTCGCTGAGACGATCAAAACGTCGGTTGAACCAGCCAAAAAAGCCTTTCTTCTCGTGATGTGAATCAGCAGGAATAGGCTTGAGTAATGTCGCGCACAACGCCGGTGTCAGGCTAAGGGCCAGGAACGCCGAGAACACAATGGCGACGGCCATGGAGATTGAGAACTGTTGATAGATCACGCCGACCGAGCCGGGCATGAAGGCCATGGGTATAAACACCGCGGTCAGCACCAGTGTGATGCCGATGATCGCGCTGCTGATTTCGGTCATGGCCTTGCGCGTAGCATCTTTGGGCGATAAGCCTTCTTGCACCATCAACCGCTCGACGTTCTCCACCACCACAATCGCATCATCCACCAGAATGCCGATGGCCAACACCATGCCGAACAGCGTCAGTACGTTGATGGAAAAACCAACCACATACATCACGGCAAATGTGCCCATCAACGCCACGGGCACCACAAGGGCCGGAATTAGCGTATAGCGAATGTTCTGCAGGAACAGAAACATCACGATGAACACCAGCACCATGGCCTCCACCAGGGTGTAGATGACTTTGGTAATCGATACTTTGACGAAGGGCGATGTGTCGTAAGGAATGTCGTATTTCACCCCGGCCGGGAAGTACCGCGACAGCTCATCCAGTTTCTCCCGGACCTGGGTCGCAGTACTCATGGCGTTGCCCGCAGGCGCCAATTGCACCCCCACCGCGACTGATGCCTTACCGTCGAGGCGGGTCGCGAAGTTGTAATTCTGGCCACCGACTTCAACCCGCGCCACGTCGCCGATCGTTACGTTGGAGCCGTTGGAGTTGGCTTTGAGCACAATCGAAGCGAACTCCTGCGGCGAACTCAGTTGCCCTTTAACCATGACCGTCGCCGTCAGCTCCTGATCGGATGACGACGGCAAGTCGCCGATGCTCCCGGCTGAGACCTGTACGTTCTGCTCGGATATAGCGAGGCTGACATCAGCCGGTGTCAGGTTGAACGCCACGAGCTTCTGCGGATCGATCCAGATCCGCATCGCGCGCTCGGAGCCAAACAACTGCGCCTTGCCCACACCATCAAGACGCTTGAGTTCGTTGACCACATTACGGGTCAGATAGTCACTCAGGGCAATTTCATCCAGACGCCCGTCCATGGAGGTCAGTGTCGCGATCATCAGAAAGCCCGCTGACGTTTCCTCGATCTGCAAGCCTTGCTGAGTGACGGCACGAGGCAGGCGAGGTTCAACCACTTTCAACCGGTTCTGCACATCGACCTTGGCCAGCTCGGGATCGGTGCCCGGCTGGAAAGTCACGGTCATGGTGGCCGTGTTCTGGCTGCTGCTGGAACTGAAATAGAGCAGGTGATTAACACCGTTCAGTTCCTGCTCGATCAGGCTGACCACGCTTTCATCGATGGTCTGGGCGGACGCGCCGGGATACGTGGCCGTCAGTTCTATTTGCGGCGGCGCGACGCTGGGGTATTGAGCGACGGGCAGGTTAGGTATCGCCAACAGACCCGCGAGGACAATGAACAACGCGATGACCCAGGCAAATACCGGCCGATCAATAAAAAACTGCGGCATTACTTATGCTCCTGAGCAGAGGCTGGCACACCCTGTTCTTCAGCGGTCACTGCCGCTCCAGGCTGAACATGCTGCAAGCCCGACACCACCACCCGGTCTCCCGCACTGAGGCCGGTTTTCACGATCCAGCGGTTGTTTTGCACATCACCCAGTTCGACGGCGCGTTCCTGAGCTTTGCCTACCGCGTCGACTACCAGGACCAATGCTTTGCCGGCCGCGTCGCGCTGCACTGCGCGCTGGGCAACAGTAATACCCTGCTCAACGCGGGCCTGATCCAGCTTTACCCGGATGAAACTGCCCGGCAACAGCTCGCTTTGCGGGTTGGGAAACTCGCTGCGCAGCACGATCTGGCCGGTACTTTGATCAACGGTCAGGTCGGAGAACAGCAACTTGCCTTTGATGGGGTAAGGGCTGCCATCCTCCTGGATCAGCGTCGCAGTGATCTGGCCCTGTTCCAGCTGCTGCAACTGCCCCTGACGCAACGAACTGCGCAGCTCGCTGATCTGGCGGGTGGACTGATTGATGTCGGCATAAATGGGCTGCAATTGCTGAATGGTTGCCAGCGGGGTCGCATCGCCCTGCCCCACCAGCGCGCCCTCGGTGACCAAAGCCTTGCTGATACGCCCGGAGATCGGTGCGGTAACGGTTGCATAGCCCAGGCTCAAGCGTGAACGTTTGAGCGCCGCCCGGCTTGAAGCCACGTCCGCATCGGCCTGCAGAAAGCTGGCCCGGGCGTTTTCCGACTCCTGACGGCTCACGGCGTTGATCTTCACCAACTCGGCGTAACGCTCTGCCTGCAAGCGGGTTTGATACTGGTTGGCCTCTGCCTTGCGAAGAGCAGCCTCAGCGCTGTCGACATCCGCCTGAAACGGCGCAGGATCAATGCGAAACAGAACATCGCCCTGTTTGACGTCAGTGCCCTCGCGATAAACCCGCTGCAGCACGATACCCGCGACTCGCGCACGAACCTCGGCGGTGCGCGGCGAAACCAGACGTCCATTCAACTCTGTTGTGATGGTCAGGGGCTGAGTCTTGACGGTCTCGACGCTGACTTGCGGCGGTGGCATTTGCTGCTGGGCCGGTGGCTCACCACAGCCGGTCAGCGCAACAAGACCGGCACACAACAGCAAACGGCGTGGATCGAGACGAAAAAAAGACGGCATGATGGCGTTCCCCTGAAGATAACGCCATGCTAAAGACGCGCGCCAGGGCGCATGTAAACAAGTGTTGGAAAGATGTGAAGAAGTGTTAAGGCTTCGTACCAATACGGCATGCCGTGGTTATGCTGCTCACTTTGCGAAACGGCCCGAAGAATGACCAGGATAATGCTTGTCGAGGATGACGCGGCGCTGTCTGAGCTGATTGCCAGCTACCTGCAGCGCTTCGAATACAACGTGGCGGTGATCAACCGTGGCGACCGCGCGCTCGAAAGCATGCATCGGCTGAACCCGGACCTGGTCATTCTCGACCTGATGCTGCCTGGGCTGGACGGCTTGCATGTATGCAGGCAATTGCGCGACGAAAAACCCGGCTTGCCCATTCTCATGCTCACCGCCCGCGACAAAAGCGACGATCAGATACTCGGCCTTGAAACCGGTGCCGATGATTACGTTGCCAAGCCCTGTGAGCCGCGCGTGCTATTGGCAAGGATTCGCACGCTGTTGCGACGAAGCACAACGGCCGCCACACCTCGCGAAAACAATCAGCAAATCGTGCTCGGCCAGTTGCTAATCGACCAGACTGAGCGTCAGGTGCAATGGCGCAAGCAAGACGTGGAATTATCGTCAGGTGAATACAACTTGCTTCTGGTACTTGCTCGTCACGTGGGTGAAGTCCTGAGCCGGGATCAGTTGATCCAGCAACTGCGCGGCATCGAGTTCAACGGGGTCGACCGATCGGTGGATGTGGCCATTTCCAAACTGCGGCGCAAATTCGAAGACGCTCCGGGCGAACCGCGCAAGATCAAAACAGTCTGGGGCAAAGGTTACTTGTTGAGCCGTTCCGAATGGGATGAGTAACCCGTTCACCGCCCTGTCCTCCTTCTGACCTTCACAGTTGATCAATCGCCATGTTCAAGATGCTCGCCCGGCTTTACCTGATCATGCTGGTAACGTACGGCGTAGCGCTGTATACCGTGCCAGAGCTGGTGCTGAAACTGTTCGATGAGCGCACCGTCACCTACAACCAGCAGCAGATCAAAGGCACGCTGCGGCTGATTCAGGTGCGTTTCATGCACACACCGCAAAACCAGTGGCCCGCGCTCGAACGCGAGCTGCATGAAGACTTTGCCCCCCTGCAGCTCAGGGTCATCCCGCTGACTGATGCGAGCCTGAACGACAGCGAGCGCGCCGACCTCGTGCAAGGCAAGAACGCCGTGCGCAGAGGCTATTACGGCGAATGGGGCACGGCCTTGACGCTGTTGCCCGGTGATAAGGTCATCAAGCTGGTATCTCCGGATCCCCCTGTCGATATCAACATCATCTACTGGCTGATGAATATTCTGGTAGGTGCGGCACTGCTGGGCTGCATGTTGATATGGGTGCGACCACACTGGCGCGACCTGCAACGACTCAAGCGCACCGCGATGATGCTGGGCAAGGGTAACCTCGCCGAGCGCACGCAAATATCGCCGCGCTCGAACATCGGCGACCTGGCCCAGGTGTTTGACAAAATGGCTCAGGACATCGAAGGCCTGCTCAATCAGCAGCAAGAGCTACTGAATGCCGTCTCCCATGAACTGCGCACGCCTTTATCGAGGCTGGAATTCGGCATGGCACTGGTCATGGCCGACCCACTGGAGCCGCCGACAAAGCTGCGGCTTGAACAAATGATCGGCCATGTACGCGAACTGGACTCGTTGATTGACGAGCTGCTCTCGTACACTCGCCTGCAATCGCCCTATCAACTTCCGGACCTGCAAGAGGTGCCCGTGCAGGCGTATCTGGACAGCGTTCTGGGCGGGTTTATCGACGAGCAGGAAAGCCGAAACTTCAGCCTGATTCTGCAATTTGAAACTACGCCCGAACGGTTCGTACTCGACCCGCGCCTCACCGCACGCGCACTCCAGAACCTGATCAACAATGCAATTCGATACTGTGAAAAGCAGGTCAAAGTCAGTGCGCGCAGGCATCCTGAAAACGGTTTGGTGTTCAGCGTCGAGGACGACGGCATCGGTATCCCCGCCCACGAACAGGAACGCATCTTCGAGCCGTTTTACCGAATGGACAGAAGCCGTGATCGCGACACGGGCGGGTTTGGGTTGGGGCTGGCAATCAGTCGACGCTCCATTGAATGCCAGGGCGGGAATATTACGGTGGGCTCGTCAACGCTGGGTGGCGCCAGGTTTGAGATATTTTTGCCGTTTGCCAAGGCTGGATGACCGCTATTGGCAATAGCGGACATCACAGGCACCCAGCTACAACGGCGGACGCTGCAAACCGACCCATTCCTGCACACTCGGCCGTTGCCATTGGCGCTGTGCATATTCCACCAGTGCGGGCGGCACTGAGTCGCCATTGAGTATCAGCCGATTCAGCATCACGGCCAGATCCACATCGGCGATTGACCACTCGCCAAACAAGTACTCTGGGCTGTCGGCAAGCAGTGCTTGTGCTGCGCTGAACAGCTTGCGTGTTGCGGACTCGGCCTCTGTCGATAACGGGCCGGCCTTGACGCCATAGAACACAACCAGCGTGGAGCGCTCCTGACGAATGGGTAGCAGGTCACTGCGAATCCATGCCTGAACCTGCCGCGCTTTTGCACGCTGCCTGGGATTTTTTGGATAAACCGGAGACTCGGGGAAAACCTCTTCCAGATACTCGGTAATCGCTGACGACTCGGACAGTGCAAAGTCGCCATGTATCAGCGTTGGTACCCGTTGCGTTAGCGAAAGGCTGGCGTAATCAGCTGACTGATTTTCAGACGCCTCGAGATCCACAGGAATCAGTTCGAATTCGATGCCCTTTTCGCGCAGTACCACGAAAGCCGACATGGCGTAGGGGCTGGTCAATTGCGAGTCAACATACAAACGCAGGTTATTCAAGGGTTCATCTCCTTATGCAGAAGACGACACGCTACGAGGTTCATGGAGTTAAATAAAATTCATGATTTTCATGGGCGTATTCCAATGGGGAATAAAGACAGACGCGCTTGCCTGTTCCCGTTTCGCCAAGAACAATAACGCGCCTGAACACTCATGAATAAGGACATTTCCTTTGAACAGGAAACAACGAGATGACCTCAGCAAGTTCCTCAGCTATGTCCTGCGCCACGGCCCTGAATCCATTGGGTTAACACTGGATCGCGACGGCTGGGCAGACATTGGAAAGCTGATCGAAAACGCCGGACAGCACGGTCACACGTTTGATCACCCGATGCTGCTCGAGGTGGTGGATACCAATGAAAAGAAGCGTTTCACGGTCTCCGAAGACGGCCAGCGTATAAGAGCTGCGCAAGGTCACAGCACCGCACTTGTTCAGCTACAACTTGACGAAAAAGTGCCGCCCGCCGTGCTTTATCACGGCACCGCCGAGCGTTTCATGGCGTCCATCGAGGCGCAAGGACTGATCCCCGGCAGCAGACACCATGTTCATCTGTCGGAACATCAAGAGACCGCAGTCGAGGTAGGCATGCGGTACGGAAAACCTGTACTGCTTACCGTAGACACCCAAGCCATGAGAAATGCAGGCATGCAGTTTTTTCAGGCTGACAATGGCGTGTGGTTGGTGGAGTGTGTGCCGGTTGAGTTTCTGAGCAGAACTTCAGTTGAGTGTTGGCTGCGGTGATTCAGGTCAATCGTCTCGCGAACAAGTTCGCTCCTACCGGTTGGCGCCGCGTCAGGTAGGAGGCAACTTGTTGGCGAGAAGGCTTGATGCGGTCAATCAGATCTACCGTCTCGCGAACAAGTTCGCTCCTACCGATTGGCGCTGAGTCAGGTAGGAGGCAACTTGTTGGCGAGAAGGCTTGATGCGGTCTTTCAGATCTACCGTCTCGCGAACAAGTTCGCTCCTACCGATTGGCGTTGAGTCAGGTAGGAGGCAACTTGTTGGCGAGAGGGCTTGATGCGGTCTTTCAGATCTACCGTCTCGCGAACAAGTTCGCTTCTACCGATTTGCGCTGAGTCAGGTAGGAGGCAACTTGTTGGCGAGAAGGCTTGATGCGGTCTTTCAGATCTACCGTCTCGCGAACAAGTTCGCTCCTACCAATTGGCGTTGAGTCAGGTAGAAGGCAACTTGTTGGCGAGAGGGCTTGATGCGGTCTTTCAGATCTACCGTCTCGCGAACAAGTTCGCTCCTACCGATTGGCGTTGAGTCAGGTAGGAGGCAACTTGTTGGCGAGAAGGCTTGATGCGGTCAATCAGGTCTGTCGTCTCGCGAACAAGTTCGCTCCTACCGATTGGCGCTGAGTCAGGTAGGAGGCAACTTGTTGGCGAGAAGGCTTGATGCGGTCATTCAGGTAATGCGTTTCAAATTTACCGCCGCATCACGACGTCTCGCGAGCTCGTTTACGCAGCAAATCAATGAAGTGCTGCAGCTCGCGACTGACCGGTTCGCCTTTGCGGCGTAGCAAGCCGAACGGGGCCATCTGCGCGTCCAGCGTGACCGGCAGCGCCTTGACCAGGCCCATCTTCAGGTAGTCCCGCATGGCCGACTCGGAAAGCACCATCAGGGCGTCGGTCAGTTGCACCAATTGCTGCATGGAGTACACCGAGCTGCACTCGATGATGTCGGCGGGTATCGGCAGTTCAAGCTTTTGCAACGCCTGCTCGATGGCGATGCGGGCCGGGCTGGTCTCGGGTTGCAAAATCCACGGCCAGTCCCTGACCAGCTCTGCCCATTGCAACTTGCGACGGCGAGCCAACGGATGGCCGCTGTGCACCACGGCAATCAGCCGCTCGTTGCCCAAAGGCTCAAACTCGTACTGCTCACGATCGGTGATAAGGTTGCGCCGCGTCACGGCGATATCGACACGCCCCTGCTCCAGCAACTGCACCACCTGATCGCTGGTATCGCCCATGATCCGGATGCGCAGTTGCGGATTGAGGCCTTTGATCTCGGCGACGGCGTTCATCACCAGATCAGGCGCCGCACCCATAATCGTACCGATCGACAAATACCCATAACCACCCTGCTTGCGCACGGCAATGTCGGCAGCGCAACGATCGAGCCCGCTCAGGGCGGCTTCGGCAAAGCGCAGCAATTCGCGGCCCAGCGCAGTTGGGCGCATGCCCCTCGGCAGACGCTCGAACAGCTCGCAGCCGAACATGTCTTCGATTTCCTGAAGCATGCGGGTCGCCGCAGGCTGAGACATGCTCATACTCAATGATGCGCGGTGCAGATTGAGGCTGGAGCCGAGCACCACCAGCATCTGCAGATGCTTGTAACGCAGCCGGCCAAACAGCTGATGGGGAGACCGCTCGACACTCATACTGCCCTCTGCAATCGATAACTTTAAGGTATCGACTATAAGCTTAATTCGATTAGTCATGCATCCCTGCCAGGCAGTAGAGTCCTCAGCACAAGAAAACAACACCCACCGAGGTGAATCCAATGAAACGCTCTGCCGCCCTCTTTTTGTCCCCCGCTTACAGCCGTCGCATTCCGCAAGCCAGCCCGTTATCTGCATCCTGTTGAGGCCCCACGCGCCCCTTCATCTGCTTTGAAAATTTACGCAGTCAAATAATTCCAAAAAGGAAACTGACGTGAACACTCTACCCGCGACTTTACTGCGCAAGGTCTCCTGGCGGCTGCTGCCGTTTCTGTTGCTGATGTACATCATGGCGTTCCTTGATCGTGCCAACGTTGGCTTTGCCAAACAGGCATTCCAGGCCGATACCGGCATCGGCGACGCTGCCTTCGCGTTCGGCGCTGGGGTTTTCTTCGCCGGTTACGCGTTGCTGGAGGTGCCCAGCAACCTGATCATGCACAAGATCGGCGCCCGCCTCTGGATGTGCCGGATCATGGTGACCTGGGGCCTTGTCTCCGCCGCCATGATGTTCGCCCACAACGAAACCACCTTCTACGTTCTGCGCTTTCTGCTGGGTGTGGCTGAGGCTGGTTTCTTTCCGGGCGTGATTCTGTACCTCACCTACTGGTTCCCCAGCGCTTCACGCGGCAAGGCCATGGGTTTCTTCTATTTCGGCGCGCCACTGGCCTTCATCTTCGGCAGCCCATTATCTGGCTTGTTGCTTGAACTGGACGGCTTCATGGGCACCCACGGCTGGCAGTGGCTGTTTGCAGTCGAAGGATTAATGGCGAGCGTGGTCGGTGTCTGGGCCTATTTCTATCTCGACAACCGCCCTGCCGACGCTAAATGGCTTACGCCAGAAGAGCGTCACCAGTTGCAAGCCGTGCTGGATGCCGAGGACAGCCAGAAACAAGCGCACGGCAGCCTTCTGAAGATCCTTTGCCAGCCTGCGGTTCTGTATCTGTGCCTGATTTATCTGCTGATTCAGGCCAGCGTGTATGGCGTGGTTTTCTATCTACCCAGTCAGGTGGCCGGTTTGCTGGGCACTAAAGTCGGCCTGATGGTCGGGCTGGTGAGCGCTGTACCGTGGTTGTGCGCTCTGTTGGCTGCCTGGAAGATTCCGGCTATCGCTGATCGTACCGGTCAGCGTCGTACCGTGGCCGCACTGACCCTGGTGGTCTCGGGACTGGGAATCGCCGCCTCGGTGACCTTCGCCAACCCGATGCTCGGCATTCTTGCGCTGTGCTTCGCTGCCTCGGGTTTTATTGCCGTGCAACCGGTGTTCTGGACATTCCCCGGTAGCTTTCTGGCTGGTGCCGCCGCAGCCGGTGCTATCGCGCTGATCAACTCTTTCGGAGCACTGGGCGGGTTCATTGCACCGATTCTGAAGAACTGGGCAGAAGCCTCCTTTCAGTCTCCGGCAGCCGGCTTGTACGTGCTGGCCGTCACGACACTCATTGCCGCAGCCCTGATCATGGGCATTCGCCCGCCGAGTCAGGCTGTCCCTCGCAAGCAACCGACCTTTCAAGTCTGACCAGGAGGAATTACATCATGGCCATTCCAACCATCAAACATGTTCGCGCCTTTGTCCTGCGCGGCGGTGGCGCCGACTATCACGATCAGGGCGACGGCCACTGGATCGACGATCACATCGCCACACCGATGAGCAAATACCCGGAGTACCGCCAGAGCCGTCGCAGCTTCGGTATTAACGTACTCGGCACTCTCGTTGTCGAGGTCGAAGACTCGGAAGGCAATATCGGTTTTGCCGTCACCACCGGCGGTGAACCCGCGGCCTATATCGTCGAAAAACACCTGGCACGTTTTGTCGAAGGCGCGAAGGTCACCGATATCGAGCGCATCTGGGATCAGATGTACTTCTCTTCACAGTATTACGGCCGCAAGGGGCTGGTGATTAACACGATTTCCGGTATCGACCTGGCGCTTTGGGATTTGCTTGGCAAGGTCCGCAAAGAACCCGTGCACCAGTTACTGGGCGGTGCAGTCCGCGACGAACTGCAATTCTATGCCACCGGCGCCCGTCCGGACCTGGCGCAAAAGATGGGTTTCATCGGCGGCAAGCTGCCACTGCATCACGGCCCGGCTGAGGGCGAAGAAGGCCTGCGCAAGAATCTCGAGGAGCTGGCGGTCATGCGCGAACGCGTCGGCAAGGATTTCTGGCTGATGCTCGATTGCTGGATGAGCCTGGACCTCAACTACGCCACGCGTCTGGCCCAAGGTGCCCACGAGTTTGGTCTGAAGTGGATCGAAGAAGCGCTCTCACCTGACGATTACTGGGGCTACGCTGCACTAAAGAAAGCCGTGCCCACCGGCATGCTGGTCACCACCGGCGAGCATGAAGCAACACGCTGGGGCTTCCGGATGCTGCTGGAAATGGGCTGCTGCGACATCATCCAGCCGGACGTCGGCTGGTGTGGCGGGATCACCGAACTGATCAAGATCTCGGCGCTGGCCGACGCCCACAGCGCGATGGTTGTACCCCACGGATCTTCTGTTTACAGCTATCACTTTGTGGCCACCCGCACCAATAGCCCGTTCGCCGAATTCCTGATGATGGCGCCCAAGGCCGACGAAGTGGTGCCCATGTTCCATCCACAACTACTGGGCGAACCGGTCCCGGAAAACGGTCGCATGCGGATTTCGAAACTCGATCAACCAGGTTTTGGCGTGACGTTGAACCCCGAGTGCCAGCTGCACCGCCCTTACCAGCACTGATTGCGCAATTTGATGTTCGAGTTCGACTCGACAGGAGTCCCTATGAAAATGCAACGCAACGCCTTCAAGGCCGCCTTGGCCAAAGGCGAGCCGCAATACGGTATCTGGGCTGGCTTTGCCACGGGATACGGCGCTGAAATCACCGCCAGCTTTGGCTACGACTGGATGCTCATCGACGGCGAACACGCGCCGAATACCGTGCCTTCGATCCTGGCCCAGTTACAGGCCGTGGCGCCCTACTCCACCGCGCCCATCGTGCGCGCCGTGAGTCACGATCCGGTGTTGATCAAGCAGTTGCTGGATATCGGCGCCCAGACCCTGATGATCCCGATGGTCGAGACCGCTGCGCAGGCTCGCGCGCTGGTACAGGCCACCCGTTATCCGCCGCACGGTATTCGTGGGGTGGGCGGCGGCTTGACCCGCGCCACTCGCTGGGACGGCGTGCCGGACTACATCAATACGGCCCATGAAGAGCTTTGCCTGATCGTTCAGGTCGAGTCTCGCGCTGGCGTCGACAACGTCGCTGAAATCGCCGCGGTGGAAGGCGTTGATGCGGTGTTCATCGGCCCGGCTGACCTGTCCACCGGGCTAGGCCATATCGGTAATCCGTCACATCCCGAAGTGCAGGAAAAAATCCGCCATGCGATTGATGCCACCCTTGCGGCTGGCAAGGTCAGCGGAATTCTGGCCCCGGCTGAAGAGGATGCGCGTCGCTATCAAAGCTTGGGCTGTCAGTTCATCGCAGTGGCCATCGACATCAGCCTGATGCGCCAGGCGGCACTCAACAACCTCGCGCTTTATCGTGACGCCACCGAACAACGCCCGGCCTCACGCACCTATTGACTGGAAGGAACCCGACCATGTCTTCAGTACCGGTTTACGAAAACTATATCAACGGCGAATTCGTCCCCAGCGCCGAGCACTTTGACGTGCTCAACCCGGCGACTGGCGCAGTACTTGCCAGAGTCCCCGCCTCTGACGCCGACCAAGTGGATCGCGCGCTGTTAGCAGCTCGCTCGGCCCAGTCGGCATGGGCAAAACGTCCGGCCAACGAACGTGCAGGTTATCTGCGCAAGATCGCCAGCAAGCTGCGTGAAAACGTTGCCCACCTGGCCCGCACCATCACCCTGGAGCAAGGCAAGATCTACGGGTTGGCCGAAGTAGAGGTCAACTTCACAGCCGACTACCTGGACTATATGGCCGAGTGGGCACGACGTATCGAAGGTGAAATCATCACCAGCGATCGTCCGGGCGAGAACATCTTCATGTTTCGCAAACCGCTGGGTGTGGTGGCGGGCATCCTGCCGTGGAACTTCCCGTTTTTCCTGATCGCTCGCAAGATGGCTCCGGCGCTGGTTACGGGTAATACCATCGTCATCAAGCCCAGCGAAGAGACACCCAATAACTGTTTCGAGTTTGCCCGTCTTGTCGCGGAAACTGATCTTCCTGCGGGCGTGTTCAACGTGGTTTGCGGAGATGGCCGGGTCGGTGCAGCGCTGACATCAAATCAGCAAGTGGACATGATCAGCTTCACCGGAAGCGTCGAAACCGGTGCACGAATCATGAGCGCGGCAGCGCCCAACATCACCAAACTCAACCTTGAGCTGGGCGGTAAAGCCCCTGCCATCGTGCTCGCCGATGCGGACCTGGAACTTGCCGTCAAAGCCATTCGCGACTCGCGGATCATCAACACCGGACAAGTGTGCAACTGCGCTGAACGGGTGTACGTCGAGCGTGGCGTCGCCGATGAATTCATCGACAGGATCAGCGCTGCCATGGCCGCGACCCGCTACGGTGATCCACTGGCCGACAGCTCGGTAGAGATGGGCCCGCTGATCAATCGGCAAGGGCTGGAAAGCGTTGCCGCCAAAGTCAAAAAAGCCCAGGCACAAGGCGCCAACCTGATCACCGGCGGCAACATCGCCGACCTCGGCCAGGGTTTCCACTTCCAGCCAACAGTGCTGACGGGTTGCAGCGCTGACATGGAGATCATGCGCAAAGAAATATTCGGCCCCGTGCTGCCCATCCAGATTGTCGATGACCTTGATGAAGCTATCGCCCTGGCCAATGACTGCGAATACGGCCTGACGTCATCGCTGTATACCCGGGACCTGAGCAAGGCGATGTACGCCATCCGTGAAATCGACTTTGGCGAAACCTACATCAATCGAGAAAACTTCGAGGCTATGCAGGGCTTTCATGCCGGTGTCAGAAAGTCTGGCGTCGGCGGCGCGGACGGCAAGCATGGCTTGTATGAGTACACCCACACGCATGTTGTCTATCTCCAGGCTTAAGGGCCCTTAGCGGACTTGCTCACAAGGCTGATCAAGCCCTCTGTTTTGCTCACCACACCTGAACGCACCGATGGTTCTCCTCGTCAGCGGTGCGTTTATTGTCCCAACAAATGAAATCGAATAGCTTGTAGACGACTGGTCAGTTTTAATTTAGGATCGCCGTCATTATGAAGAAACCTAACCACGACATGCGACAGCACATCCTTGATGTGGCTCGCTCGCTCATGACGAACAAGGGCTACACCGCTGTAGGTCTCGCCGAAGTGGTGAGCGCTGCGGGCGTGCCAAAAGGTTCGTTTTACTACTATTTCAAATCCAAGGAAGAATTCGGTGAAGCGCTGCTTGAAGAGTACTTTTCTGAATATCTGGGCCGCGTCGATGCGCTGATGGCGCTTCCGGGCAACGGAGCAGAACGACTGTGGGCTTACTTCAATTACTGGAAGGAAACCCAGGGCACCGACCTCCCCGACGGTAAGTGCCTGGTCGTCAAGCTTGGTCCTGAGGTGTGCGACCTTTCTGACGGCATGCGTAAGGTCCTTGAGCGAGGTACGGCAAAGATCATTCAGCGCATCACCACGTGCGTTGATCTGGGTATCGCCGATGACAGTTTGCATCCCGGAGAAGACAGCCGCGCGTTTGCCGAGGGCCTTTACCAGCTCTGGCTCGGGGCTTCGCTGTTAGTGAAAGTAAACAAGTCTACAGACTCCTTCGACACCGCTCTGAACATGAGCAAGCGCCTACTGAGGTAGTGCGCTTTTTTTTAGCGCATTTTAGTAGACGACCGGTCAGTTATGCCCATCAACTTTGCAGGTAAATCAATCAATGAACGACATCAGCACGACCACCGATCTTTTCTCGCCGGTTAGTATGGGCTCCATCGAGCTGGCCAACCGTATCGTCATGGCCCCCGTCACACGTAGCCGGTATGGCGAAGACGGCGTTCCCGGTGATCTACACGCCACTTATTACGCACAACGCGCCAGTGCAGGCCTGATCGTCGCCGAGGCCACTAACATTTCCGCCCAGGGCCGAGGCTATGCCGCAACACCCGGCATCTGGAACGAGGCACAAGTCGCCGGCTGGCGCAAAGTGACAGACGCAGTACACGCAGCGGGCGGCAAGATCGTCAGCCAGCTGTGGCATGTCGGTCGGTTCTCCAGCGTCGACCTGCAACCCGACGGTCAGGCACCGGTCGCGCCCTCCGCGATCAAAGCGGAAGGCAACACCTACACCGCCAATGGTTTTGTCCCGGTGTCTACACCCCGCGCACTGGAGACCGACGAGATCCCCGGCATCATCGAGCAGTACATACGGGCTGCCGAAAACACCAAACGTGCCGGTTTTGATGGCGTCGAAGTCCACTCAGCCAACAGCTATTTGCTGGACCAGTTTCTGCGCGACTCTACTAATCAACGCACGGATCAGTACGGCGGCTCGATTGAAAACCGCGCCCGCCTGACGCTGGAAGTCACCCAGGCCATCGTCGATATCTGGGGCAATGATCGCGTGGGTATTCGTCTATCGCCGGTCACGCCGGATGCTGGCAACACCCCTCCGGACAGCAATGTCATGGGCCTGCATGGTTACCTGATCCAGCAACTCAACGCATTCAATCTGGCGTATCTGCATTTCGTCGAAGGCGCCACGGCCACGTCACGTGAAGTTCCTGAAGGCGTCGATATGGACGCACTGAGCGCGCAGTTCAACGGCACCTTCATCGGCAACAACAACTACGACCTGGACATGGCAATCGAGCGCCGGGCGCAAGGCAAGATCGACGCAGTGGCGTTCGGACGCCTGTTTATCTCAAACCCGGATCTGGTCAAGCGCCTGCGCTACGGTGCCGAACTGACCATCGCCCCCCGCGAGTCGTACTACGGCGGTGGTGCCAAGGGCTATACCGACTGGCCTCTGGGTAGCTATTGAATTCGCTGAACAACTACTGATTCGCTGAACGCCGCACGTCGTTATCAATTATTACGGCGCTGGATGACTGCGACTTGAAAAAGGTGAGATATGAATTACCTGAGCAACAAAACAGCCATTGTCACAGGCGCCTCCTCCGGGATTGGTGCCGCCACTGCCAGAGCCCTTGCGAAAGAAGGCGTAAAGGTTGTGGCCGCCGCACTTGATGAACAGGGCCTGAGCGCTTTGGTCACCGAACTACGCGCTGCCGGTTACGAAGCAACGAGCTGCATCACTGACGTAACCCGCCTTGATGACACTCTCGCCCTCGCTCGATTTGCAATAGACACCTACGGCTCGGTGGACATCCTGATCAATAACGCAGGCTTGATGCTCTTTTCCAGCTGGGTCGACGTGGCCGTTCAGGACTGGAACGCGATGATCGACGTAAACATCAAGGGCTACCTGAATTCAATCGCTGCGGTGCTGCCGTTCATGGTCGAGCAGCAGTCGGGCCAGATTCTGAACATGGACTCCGTTGCAGGCCATCAGGTTGGCCCTTCGGCAGGCGTGTACAGCGCCACCAAGTTTTTCGTGCAGGCCATGACAGAGTCGATGCGCAAAGAGCTGGGCGTATACCACGGCATCCGCGTCAACACGGTAAGCCCCGGCGTAATCAATACCGGCTGGGCCGACAAGGTCACAGACCCGGCAGGCCGAAAAGCCGCCAAAGCACTCAATGAAATCGCCATCGCGCCCGAGGACATCAGCCGCGCCGTGATCTACGCACTCAACCAGCCCGCAAATGTCACCGTCAACGATCTGATCATCTCCCCTACCCGTCAGGACTGGTGATCACTCCAATCATCCTCGACCAGGTGCGATTAATTTAATCAACAACAGGAAGACAACCTTATGAGCAATAACATCAAAGCAGTTCCCACCAGCGACTACAACGCTGTGATTGAAACCGCTGGAAAGTACATCGAGGGCCTGCGCACTGGTAGCGTCGCCACTATCGAAGAGGCCTTTCACAAAGACGCGATCATGTACGGCTTCACCAACGGCAAACTCTTGGGTGGACCGATCAGCAACCTCTATACGTTTGTGGAAAGTAACGGCACCGCTCCGGGCATCACCACGCGTCTGGACATACTCGCGATCACCCCGACGACCGCAGTAGTCCGCGTCGACATGGAGAAGGACGCCATCGGCGCCGATTACAACGACTACCTGACGCTGCTCAAAATCGACAGCAACTGGAAGGTGATCGCCAAGGTCTACCACCAGTTCGAAGGTTAATTACAGGTTGCGATGTACTGGTACCTCCAAGTGCCAGTACGTCGGCCATCAGAGGAGAATCCCATGTCTAAAGTGTTCGTTATCGGCGCAGCAGGTAAGGTCGGAAGCCGCCTGATCACTAAACTCAGCGCTGTGGGTCATGAGGTGATCGCACTTCATCGCAAAGAACAGCAAGCAGAGCCACTCAAATCACAGGGCGCCACGCCACTGCTGGGTAACCTCACCGAGCTGGATGCTTCTCAGCTGGCCGGTGCCATGGCAGGCAGCGATACCGTGGTATTCACCGCCGGGGCCGGTGGCGCAGGTATGGAACTGACCAACGCCATCGATGGCAAGGGCCTGGAAACAGCCGTCAATGCTGCGCAGTTGGCAGGCGTGCGCCGCTTCTTGCTGGTATCGGCGTTCCCCGAAGCACTTCGAGCGGGCGAAACCTCCGAAGGGTTCGAGAACTACATGAAGGTCAAGAAACAAGCCGATGTGTTTCTGGCTTCTTCTGAACTGGATTGGGTCATCCTGAGACCCGGCACCCTTGTGGACAGCCCCGGTACAGGTAACGTAAGAGCAGGACTGGCGATCCCCTACGGCGAAATTCCCCGTGACGACGTTGCTGCGTTTCTGGCCGAGCTCATAAAAAACCCTCAAGTATCTCGAGTCATCATCGAACTGACTCAAGGCACGACTCCTGTCGATGTGGCAGCGAGAAGTTTCTGATCCACTAAAACACCTGGAGAATGACGCATGGCATCCGTTGAATACAGCGCAGTTATAGAGAGTAGTGCTGAGCAAGTCTGGCGAGTGCTAAGCCATTTTGGCGGTATCGCCGAATGGCATCCAGCAATTGAGCAAAGCCATATTGAGGGCGAACAACCAGGCAGCGCCGTGGGCGCAATCCGTCGACTCGACCTCGCTGACGGCGACGTTCTGCGTGAGCGACTCTTAACCCTGGATGACCACCATATGGCCCTCTCCTACGCATTCGAAGAGTCGCCTTTACCACTGGATAATTATCAGGCGCAGGTCAAAGTGGCTGTGGCCGAGGAGGCACAGCAATGTGTCGTGGAATGGAAAGCGACGTTTGATGTTCGAGAGCCGGAAGCAGCCGCTCATTTTGAAAAGACGATCCGCGAACTGATCGTGGGTGGTCATGAAAGTCTGGCGGCATTTGTCAAAAAGTAGCGACCCTCTAGCAATGGGTCGTTTGCAAATGCCCAAAGGTGCCAGCTGCTGTTTCTCGCCTGCCGCTGCCTAACGGTAATGCTGGCGAATGACCTCTGCCATCTGCAACGCACCGCTACTCGCATTCGGCGAAACGTGAAGTTCGATTGCAAACTCTGGCAGCACAGGCAATCCGGACTCTACTCCGACCACTTTGAGGCCCTCGGGCACCAGCGAGCGCAGCCATGGCGTCAGGGCCAAGCCACTCCGAACAGTTGATAACGTGGCGTCGACCGAAGCATTTTCAAACACCACGCGCCAACTGATGTGCGATTCGATCAGCAGTGCAAACACGGTTTTTCGAAACGTACAGGTTGGCGTCACGAAGCATAACGGCAAGGGCCGTTGGCACAGTAGCTCATCCGAGGCGCTCAGCCATACCAAGGGCTCCGCGTACAAACGCTCTCCAACACCTTCACTTTCAGGGCACTGGCGCAGTGTGAGGTCAATCAACCCTTTCGTGAAATCACTCATCAGATCAAGGGACGAGCCCGTCACAATAGTGACCTCTACGTCAGGATGGTTATGAGCGTAGTTCTTGAGGATCGGTGAAAAATGAGCACCGGCCATGTCGTAAGGCACGCCAACCCGCACGCTTCGGGTGCCGACTATCCCTGTCATGTCCTCGTATAGACTGTCGCTGTGATCAAGTAGACGCCTGGCTTTGGGCAGAAAGTCTGCCCCTCGTTCTGTCAGTTGGGTTCCACCAGGATCACGCACCAGCAACATGCAATTGAAGAAGCTCTCAAGGCGTTTGATCTGCTGGCTGATCCCGCCTTGGGTAAGGTGCAACTGTCGCGCTGCTGCGCTGATACTGCCTGTCTCGGCAACCACAACAAATGTACGGATCAAAACGAGATCAATAGTGCGAAGTCTGGACATGGGGGCCATTACAAATATTAATGCCCCCATTATAAACATTCGATATGGCCAGTCATCTCACCGACGTAAATTGACGCTCCCTCAACGGAGTTAGAACCATGATCCCAAGCGGTAATACCATCAACATCGAATCAGCCCTGGCTGAAGTTACTCAGTATTGGTCTCCGCACGTCATCGGCCAGGTTAACGACCAGTACATCAAGGTTGCGAAGCTGAAAGGCGAATTGATGTGGCATGCCCATGCAGATGAAGACGAAATGTTCATGGTGGTCTATGGGACCCTGAAAATCCAGCTGGAGGACCGCGACATCATCCTCCGGCCGGGCGAATTCTGCATCATCCCCAGGCAGGTCAGACATAACCCGGTGGCTGAAGATGAGTGCGGAATCATGCTGATTGAAACGGTCACGACACGGCATACAGGCGATGAAGTCAGCGCCAGAACCGTGCCTATCGAAAGGCAGTTGAGATAGGAATATTGCGCTACACATGACTGTCTGAATTTATGCGCGCCTCTCAAACAACACGCAAACTACAGGATTGAAATGCAGTTTATGTAGGAGCTGCCGAAGGCTGCGAAGCATGTATCCTGACACACCGCGATCGCAGCCTTCGGCAGCTCCTACAAGTCCTGTGTTTACTGTGCGACAGCGCGGTGTCATCCCAAATCAAATAGTTGAATAGTTTTTGATCGGACTCATGGATCAAAATCATGCCCCTGACTTGGCCCCCAGTTCTCGCAGCTTCGCCTCAAAATATTGAATCTGCCCCGCATCTTCAGGATCAACGTTACGGACTATCTGCAGCGCCTTGGCGTAGGCGGCTCGGGCTTTGGGATTGTGGCCTTGAGCCTGGTAGATAGCAGCTTTCGGTCCGATAGGAGTTCATGCTCAGCGCGATTCAGCTAAAGACCAAAGGATTCGCTGTTAGAATTCCCGCCGAATCACTCAAGAATCACAAGCTGAGCAGAAACATGAACCGCCAGAAAAAACTACAGCAGCTATTCAAGGCAAAAGCCAAAAAGGCCAGTGCCAAACTGGCACCCAAAAAGCCTAAATACATCAGCAAGGCTGACCGGCTGAAGCTTGACGCTGAAACTGGCCAGGAAGCCGTCGCGACTTCCGAAGGCTGACGGTTACTATGTGAACGCGGCTTGATCATGCAGCTATCTGCTTGATCAAACCTCGCTCGACTGACGTGCCTGAGTTAGTCAGCAACTAGACCATTACTTCGCAAACACGTATTCCCCGCCCTGCTCCAGCGCCTTGCGATAAGCGGGTCTTTCCTGGAAACGTTGTACCCACGCCGCCACATTCGGGTACGGCTGCAACTTGCCCTGCGCCTTGGCCAACTCGCCGATGAAGCTCATCTGGATATCCGCACCGGTCAATTTTTCACCCACCAGAAACGGCGTCAGCCCCAATGCTTCGTTGAGATAGCCCAGATAATTGGCCACTTCCGATTCGATACGTGGGTGCAAAGGCGCGCCAGCATCGCCCAGGCGACCTACGTAAAGATTTAGCATCAACGGCAACATCGCCGAACCTTCAGCAAAATGCAGCCATTGCACGTACTCATCGTATGTGGCGGTTGCCGGATCCGGCTGCAAGCGACCGTCGCCATGGCGGCGGATCAGGTAATCGACAATAGCGCCAGACTCAATGATCACGTGAGGACCGTCTTCAATCACCGGGGATTTACCCAGCGCGTTGACAGCCTTGAGCTCAGGTGGCGCGAGATTGGTTTTCGGATCGCGCTCGTAGCGCTTGATTTCGTATGGCAGGTCGAGTTCTTCGAGCAGCCACAGGATGCGCTGGGAGCGCGAGTTGTTGAGGTGATGGACCGTAATCATGAAAGCTCCGTTGCTCGACAGTGAAAGGTCTATAAAGAGACTGCGCACAACAGCGATAGTTGTAACTTTGAACAGAAGTATGCGGCAGTCATATGGCCTGACCGCATCAGGACAAACAATGCTTCCGGAAGCCTGACGTTGCCGGAACCGCCCAGACGTCAGTGCGCCCGCTTTAGTATCCGTGCTGCAAGGCAAGCCTGAACCGAAGCTTTTAACCCACCAGAAGTCAACCGGGATCACTGGAACAAATCGTGATTGCGCAATACTGCAGGGAGGCAGGAAAATCCAGACGCACACTTGGAAAAATGCCTGATCTATCACCCTGCCCGGTCGACACGATCCTGCAATGAGGAGTACGGATGCATCTTATTGATCGTTACCTGCCTGACTACCAGTTCAGTGAAACCCACTCGCTGGAAAGCTCAGTCAGTCCGGCCCGGTTAATGGCTGAGGCCGTTAACTATCGACCTGAAAATGACCGGTTTTTTCGCTACGCCATTCAGTTACGCGAGCTACCCATGCGGTTGTTTCAGCGCTCGGCATCAAGCGCTAAAGCGAGTTTCGGGATGGACAACTTCACCCTGCTGCATCGCGATGGCGACACCGAAGTCGTCTACGGACTGGCAGGAAAGTTCTGGCAGGCTGACTTCGGTCAGGCTCCTGTGGCCGATGCAGAAGCCTTTCAACGTTTTTGTGAGGCGGGGAGCGTCAAACTTGCGCTCAGTTTTACTTGCCAGCACCTGGAGTCAGGGCTAACCCGGATAACCACTCAAACGCGGGTGCATTGCCTGGATCGTCAGGCGCTCAAACGTTTCACGCCGTATTGGTACGCAATACGGCCAGTGAGCGGCATGATTCGTCGACGTATGCTTCAGGCAATTGTCCGGAGATCTTTAGAGGGTGGGCACTGATTGAAAGCTGTCTGGTGACGTCTCGGCCAAGGAAAGTTTCAAGAACGCCTTCCAGATAAACCAGCGCTCACTGCGTCATGCTCCAGTCACAGCCAGCAATTCGCTTATCCAGCGAACCTGCCGCTCAGCTTCTTCCAGCTTTTCCTCTGGCAGCGCCTGCCGAGCCCGGGCAAAGTGGTTCAAGGTTTGCTGCTTATGACGCAGCATGCGGCGCCACTTGAGCAGAAAAGCCGGGCTGCGAGCCTTCATCTGTAGCGGGCCGAAGTAAAGTTCCTCGGCGGTGTAGACCACAGGCCCAGCGCGCTCGGCAACGATGACTTCGTAGTCGAACCGGTTTTCCCGCAGTACTTCCTCACTAAGGATGCAATAACCGTTTTCCATCAGCCACTGGCGCAGCGGCCGCTCGCCGCCGTTGGGCTGCAGGATCAGACGCTCTTCGCCAGTCAAATAGGCTTTGCCTTCTTCAAGAATGTCGCGGATCGTCTCGCCGCCCATGCCGCAGATGCTGATGGCCGTAATCCCGTCTTCCGGCTGGATCGCAGCCAGACCATTGGCCATGCGTACGGTGATCAATTGGTCCAGATCGTTCTCACGAACCGTGCGTTCGGCCGCGCGGAACGGAGTCAATGCCACCTCCCCCGCCACTGCCGCCGCAATAGATCCGCGGCGCATCAAGGCGACCGGCAGGTAACCGTGATCCGAGCCGATATCGGCCAGTCGCGCCCCCGCAGGCACATGCGCCGCGACGCGCTCCAGGCGCCTGGACAATGTCTGTTCGTTCAACTGCAGCCCCTTTCACCGCTGACATCCAGCACCAATCACCGGACAGGGGCGCGATTCTGGCGAGCAATGCAGCGCATATCAACCCTGGAATTGCGCAGAACCTGTGGGAGCTGAGCTTGCTCGCGATAGGGCTGAACGCGACCCGTCTGACCACTGTGTTGCCAGCATCGCGAGCAAGCTCGGCTCCCACAAAGCCGATCACACCTGTGGTATCAAGCCAACGCAGTTGCTACATGACAATCAATATCCAATAGCGAGGCATGAAAGGTCGGCCGTAATAGCCGCAGATGTTCACGGGTACCGGCCCACCGCGTCACAACGCAAGCCAGGATCTCGACAGCACCTGGCTTGGGCTTGTCAGGGCGCCACGCCGCCGTGCCCCCAAATACATCGCTAAACGTCTCCCAGTGTCCGTACAACCGGGACTTTGCGCCGTTAACCAGTTGCTGCAACTGATCCGGGTTCCCTTCAGGCAACCAGCGCTCCGGGTAATCGATGATGCCGATGGCTGCGTAACAGTTGGATGCGATGTACACCAAACCGCGGAGTTGTATAGCTCGTTCAGACGGGTTCAGGGACAGCAACCCTGAGGCAGGAAACTCCAGTCCGAGACAGGTCAATATCGCCGCGCTTTCAGTCAGCACAGTGTCATCGGGTAAAACCAGAGTGGGCACTTGCAGTAGCGGATTAATCCGTCGCAGCTCATCCCTGCCACTGCCCTCCTCCCAGGAACTGGCTGCCACCAACCGGTAGTCGGCGCCGCAATATTTCAGTGCTATCTCGATAGCTGCGGAACCAGAACCCTCTACTCCGAAAAGCGTGTACATGCCTCAACCCTCCATTGGTCGTAAGTGAGAGTATTAGTTAGCAGCGATTACATACTCCTGGCCACTCGCTGCTCTCCTGGCGCGCAGTCATTGTTGCCAACTGACAGCCAGCGTTGACGTATCATAGACGTTCGCTTACGCACGGATTTCATAATGATTAGCCAGTCCCCACCCTCCACAACGCGCTCCTGGGCATTTTGGTGCAAACCGGCGGTGTTTCTGCTGGTGGCCGTCATCGGCCTGTACTACGTCAAGTGGTCACCTTATTACCTCAAGTCGTTCATCGCCGCCGATACCCATAGCATTGGCGGCTCGATCCTCAACGATAATCTGACGTCGCCGTTGTTGGCTGCGCTGACTTATGCCCAAGTGTATTTTCTGGCGATCTGGAAGGCTGCCGTTCTGGCGATCATCCTTGGCTCGTTGGTACAAGTGCTTATTCCCCGCGACTGGTTGCTGCGCGCGTTTGGAAAAGCGGGCTTGGGCTCTACGCTGCGGGGGAGCTTGTTCGCTCTGCCGGGCATGATGTGCAGCTGCTGCGCGGCCCCCGTGGCGGCCGGGCTACGGCGACAGAACGTGTCGGAGGGTGCGGCGTTGGCGTTCTGGATTGCTAACCCGGTACTTAACCCCGCTACCTTGATCTTCATGGGCTTCGTACTCGGCTGGCAGTTCACCGCCCTGCGCCTGGTGGCAGGCGTTGGACTTGTGCTCGGTGCGTCTTTACTCGCCCAGCACATGTCGCGACCAGAGGCGCTGCCGAAAGCGGCTGTGGATGCTGTTGAGGTGGCCACTGCCGCAGATACCCGCAGTCTCCCGGTGCAGTGGTTACGCACGATGTGGCAGTTGTTCTGGACCACCATCCCGATCTACGTGCTGGCGGTGCTGATCCTCGGAGCGGCACGGGTATGGTTATTCCCTCACGTTGATGGAGCAATGACCGATAGCTGGCTATGGCTGGTGCCACTTGCTGTCGTGGGCACTTTGTTTGTGATCCCCACCGCGGCAGAAATTCCTATCGTGCAGGCCCTCATGGGGGTCGGCTTGGGTACAGCTCCAGCAGTAGCGCTATTGATGACGCTGCCGAGCGTCAGCCTGCCGTCGCTATTGATGCTGCGCAAATCCTTTGATCGTCGGGTGCTGGTGGCCGTCGCATTGCTGACCATGCTGGTGGGCATTATCAGCGGCGTCATCGCGGCGCTGGTCTTCTAGAAAGGCGCAGGCGCCGCTGGGTTCACGCGTGGCGGCGCTGCAGTAAATAATCCCTGACGGCGGCCTGATCACCGGCAAACTCGATACGCCCGGACTTGCTGTCACGCTGGTAGGCGTACATCGGGTCATAGTACTCGGTGAGCAATTGCTCGATCCATTGCCGATGAGCGTCCACCAGCCCCGTTGCCTGCTGCATCTGCAGGGCGCTATCCATAATCACCGCCAGGCGATTGTAGCGCTCTCCCCCAAGGCGCCTGAGGTTGCTGGCCAGACTCTGGCGCAGGCGTTCGGCGAACGCATTGAATCCTTCCTCCGCGCCATGGACAGCGACAAAATCTGCGCACAGGTCGATAACGTAATCCTTGAGGATCCGTTCAACCCGACTCTCGACGCTGTCTTGCAGCCACACCAGAGGCGCGGCTTGCATCTGCCGAAACAGCGAAAGAGGCACTGCACGGCTGCCAATAGCGCGACCTTCGTCCTCGAGTACGAAATGTTCGGCACCGCGATGGCGTTTCTTCAGGATGTCCACAGCCAGGGCATTTTCAAAGTCGATCTGCCCGGGCTGAGCACTGACACGTTTGCCGAAGCTGGAGCCGCGATGGTTCGCGTGGCCTTCGAGGTCGAGGGCGTTACTCAACCCCGCCAGCACTTCAGTCTTGCCGGACCCGGTCAAGCCCCCGACCACGACCATGTCACACTCCTGAACGGCGCACTCGATGGTGTCGATAAGGAAGGTGCGCATTGCCTTGTAACCGCCTGACACACGCGGGTAAGGGATACCGGCGATGTCTTTCAGCCACTGCTGGGTGATCTGCGACCGCAGGCCACCGCGAAAGCAATACAGATAGCCTTCCGGCTGACAGCGGACGAACTCAGCCCAGCCTTCAATACGTGCTTCTTTGGTAGCCCCGGACACCAACTGATGCCCCAACTCGATGGCGGCCTGCTGTCCCTGTTGTTTATAGGCCGTGCCGACGGCCTCACGCTCGGCATCGTTCATCAGCGGCAGGTTAACGGACTGCCCAAAGGCCCCTTTCGCAAACTCCACGGGCGCGCGGACGTCCATCAGCGGGATATCGTTTAAAAAAATATGGCGCAAGTCGGCGCTGTTCTCGCGCATCAGAACACCTCAACGGCGTTAGCCTGGCGCTCGATCAGCGTGCCTATGGGGCGCAAACTCAGTCCCAGATCGGTGGCGGTCTGCAGAAACTGCGTTTGCCCCTCTGGCGCTACGGCTACAAGGAGGCCGCCACTTGTTTGCGGGTCGCAGAGCAGATGTTTCTGCCATTCGGTCAATTTGCCGATGCGGCCCCCGTAACTGTCAAAGTTGCGCAGCGTGCCTCCCGGTACGCACCCTTGCTCAAGGTAATAATCAACACTGGCCAGGCGCGGCACGGCGCTGGCCTCGATACGTGCCGTCAAGCGGCTACCGTCAGCCATTTCCACCAAATGACCCAGCAGGCCGAAACCGGTGACATCGGTCATCGCGGTGACCCCGGCAAGCTTGCCGAAGCGGCTGCCGATCGTGTTGAGCGTGCACATCTGGTCCCGCGCCACGCCAATGTCGGCGTCCCGCAGCAGGCCTTGTTTCTCGGCGGTGGTTAGCACACCGATCCCCAATGGTTTGGTCAGATAAAGCGTACAGCCCAGGGTGGCAGTGTCGTTACGTTTCATGAAACGCTTTTCGACCAGCCCCGTCACCGCCAGGCCAAAGATTGGTTCTGGCGCATCAATGGAGTGTCCACCGGCGAGCGGGATGCCCGCAGCATCACAAACTGCACGGCCACCGCGAATCACTTCACGAGCGATTTCGGGAGCAAGCACGTTGACCGGCCAGCCGAGAATGGCGATGGCCATGATTGGATCTCCACCCATGGCATAGATATCGCTGATAGCGTTAGTCGCGGCAATACGGCCGAAATCGTAGGGGTCGTCGACGATAGGCATGAAGAAATCGGTAGTTGAGACGACTCCGCGCTCGTCATCAATGGCGTAGACCGCCGCATCGTCACGCGACGCATTACCCACCCAAAGCTTTGGATCGAGATTTTGTGCGCCGCTGCCAGCGAGGATCACCTCAAGCACTTGAGGCGATATCTTGCAACCGCAGCCGGCGCCGTGGCTGTATTGGGTC
The DNA here is from genome assembly GCF_021147825.1 of Pseudomonas quasicaspiana. Taxonomy (NCBI): domain Bacteria; kingdom Pseudomonadati; phylum Pseudomonadota; class Gammaproteobacteria; order Pseudomonadales; family Pseudomonadaceae; genus Pseudomonas; species Pseudomonas quasicaspiana. The sequence goes on along the minus strand of NZ_JAGTPI010000036.1, from coordinate 21,948 downwards.
AAACGAACCTTTGCGCTCATTGGATGCCACTCTGCGTGTAAAGGGTGGCAGTCTAACAGAGGCAAAGAACAACAGATTGCGCGGACTCATCACGCTGACGCAGCCCTCGCACTGCTTTTCGGCAAACATCAGCGCTTGCGGCAAATCCTCCCATGCAGCATTAACGAGGCGCTGAGCTGCGGCAAGCCGACGGTCAGGCGACTCGCCATTGCGGTGCTCGACGTAGATCAATCGGCTCCCGAACTGGAACTCGCATAACCAGACGCCCGACGGAGCGCGCCAGTGTCCGAGCATGGATTCGGTTAACAGGTTGATGGCCATGTTGAGCGCTTTGCAGAACGAAAGGTGCTTAGGTTAACTGCTCAGTACCCAGCCTGGGAATCAAGCAAACCCTTGCGACCGACCCTTCACCAGCACATCAATTTGCAGAGCATTCCAAATCGAACAGCGCGCCTTCAGTCATCACATTCGTGCGCTGTTGTGCTGCCTGTCACCGACGCAACTGGCGAGTTCAGTTCAGCCGAAGCTCTAAGCCGGTTGAAACACCAGGCTGTCAAAGTTCGAATCGGATCCGCCGCTCGCGACGCTGCGCTTCCGGCAGCGTCTCGCCGCGTCGAACCGCTGCGAGCAACTGTTCGACGCCCACATGGATGGCATCGGCAGGCACATTGCACGGTTTGAAGTTGGGCACGTTGTCGAGACCCTCGCGGTGTGCGCGAATGATTTTGACGTCCTGCTGAATCACGATGTGCGTGTACAGATGAATGAACGGACGCAGTATTCGCAACACCCAGCGCGGCATCGGAAAACGGTAGGCGATGTAGGTATAGACGCGTGACTGGCGATCATTGACCGGGGTGATCTGGCTGACGATCAGAAAGCCTGAGCGTGCGCCCCACAAGTAGTCACAAAAGGTCACATTCGGCGCCAGGAAGCGATCCGTGTGTACCAGCGGCTCAGCGTCCGGGTTGGTCAGCCATTGCATCAGGCCGATCTCGTCGACCTCATCGTGATAGACGACCTCGATGCTCTGCGCCTTGCAAGCCAGCGTCGCCTCCATTGCGCGACCGCTGCTCGACCGAAAAATACCTTCATGAACGAACACCGTGTGCGGCACATCCAGAAAGTTCTGCACCAGACTGCCTACATCGGCGTCAAAGGTGTTGATCATGAAATAGGATTGCCACGGACGCTCGCCATAGGCGGGAAGCCGGAAAATCGGTGTGTCGCGAGCATCGCCCGTACCGGTGTACACCCAGACCAGCCCATCCTGCTCGCACACCGAAAAATGGCGCTGCCTGTAGCGATAACCGGGCGACTTCGGTTCGCCCTGCTCGGCATCCACGCTGGGAATATGCACCACGTGCCCGGTCGCGTCGTAGCGCCAGCCGTGATACGGGCACACCAGGCAGTCATCGGTGATTTTACCGGCCGACAGCCGGGTACCTCGGTGCACGCACTGGTCGAGCAGCGCCGCCGCCTTTCCGCTGCGCTGGCGAAACAGGACGATGTTCAGGCCGAGAATCGTCGCACGGTAAGGTTTGCCGTTGCGCAATTGCTTTTGCGTGCACGCCACATACCATTGCTCGCGCGTGCCATCGCCACGTGTCTCGGTGTCAGGCGTGTCGATGTCGCTGCTCAAACGTGCGGGCATTCAGGTTCTTCCGTGATTGCAAGGAGGGCATTGGCCGTGTCCAGTCGACTGATCAAAGCGCGCGGTTTGACGTCGCCCGCACGAATGCCGGTTGCCTCCGCCGCGCGTTGCAGCAACGCTGCGAGTTGTTGCGCGCCGCCACTCACCAGACGCACACGTACCGGTCCCAACTGACCCAGCGTGCGCGCATGACCATAGTGAAAGGAGCTTTGCAACGCTGTGTCGATGTCGTTTGCCAATACCTCGCAGGGTATCGCCGATGATGTCGACACAAGGGCTACATAATGCGGCGGTGTGTTTCTGGAGTCAGGAATCAGGCATGCGCTGTCTGCACTGTCGATGCACTGCGCCAGAACACCCTCGACAAGCTGTTCATCCAGTTTCTCACCCACCAGATCGCAGGCACTTGCGCTGCGCCCGACAAACTCTACCCGCGGCGTATCGCCCTGTTTGCCGACCACGCGTACCCGATCACCCAAGGCATACCGGTAAAGACCCGCCCCGGTGGTCAGCAACACTTGCGCGGTTTCGCCCATGCGTAGCGAGTGAGCGCCTTTCGGCAGACCGTCGTCACCGACGAATTCCAGATAATGACTGCCAATCGCCAGCGGGCAGCCCGCCCCTTCGCCAAACGGCACACTGACCACGCCTTCGGTGGCGAACAGGCCTTTTGGCAACCAGCGTGCCTGAGGAAAACGCGTCGCCAGTTGCGCCGCGTACCCACGACTAGGCCCGTCCATCCAGCAACTGACCGCTGCCAGACGCGGCCATAGCTCAGTGAATACTCCTTGAGCACGGGCATGGCGCAAGGCTTGTTTGCGCGGCGCTGGCAGCATTGCTTCGAGCCAGTCACAGGTCTGCCGGCTTTCGGGGTTTTCGGTGTCGAGCAAAGGTTGTAGCAGGCTGCTCAGAAACGTCGGGCTCCACACGCTGATAATGCTCAGGTCGGCATCGGCAACCAGGGCAAGCAGCGTTTGCCTGCGCCAGTGCACAACGTCATGAGCCATGTCGGGGATCAGCAGAGTGCCCGCCAGCCCGGCAATTGCACTGCCTTGCAGGTATTGCAGATCGCTGACACTGCCAATCGGTATGCCATTGGCGCTTATCGCAGATTGCTGCAAGGGCGGCGACATTGACCAATAGCCGCTGCCGTGGCTGATTTCCGGAACCTGGCGGTACATGTCAGCCAGCCAGACCGTCAACGAACCCTGCAACTGGGCAAGAAATTCCCGCGTGTAGGGGATGTGTTTCTGCAGCGCGCTATTGCCGCTGCTGCGCTCGAAAAACAACGGCGGGCTGGTAGTCAGCACCGCGTCGCTGTCGTGCTGTGCCTGTTCGACCCAGGGCTGCAGTTGCGCGTAAGTGAATGGCGGCACCTTGTCGCGAAAGTCGCTGGCGTTGCGAATCCCGGCAAAGTCATGGGCACGACCAAACGCACAATCGCGATTGGCCGACAACATGCCCAGCAACAAACGTTCCTGAGCCTGTTCCGGTTGCTCGCACTGCATCTGCCACTGGTCAAGCGCGACGTGCGTACTGTCAATGAATGAGTGCCACAGCGCTCTCTTTACGTCGCCATCGGTCTGCATCAAAAATAGGTCTTGTCGAGACTGGACAGGTCATCGGGCAATCGCTGCGGCGGCGTGAACACCTGGAGCCAGCCGAACCACAGTGGCCGGGTTTCCTTGAGGTTCGATGCCGCATGCATGTGCTGCCAGTGCATCTGCGAATGACGGTGGTGAGTCAGGTTGTAATTGAAGTTGAGGAATGCCCAGCGAACCAAACGCGGCGCACGCATGTTGTAGGCACCTTCGACGACATCTATCGGGGTACGCATGTGGTAGACCCACTGCAGTGACGACCAGGAAAAACCAAACGCGATGTAGGTAATCAGCACCACTTCCCAGGTCCAGCCAAGCAGATACGCGCACGCCAGCCACACGATAATGCCTGCGATAACTTCCTTGCGGATACGCCGAAAGTCGTTGATTGAGAAGTCTTTGAACGCCGCTGCATAAGTGTTGACCTCACCACTTTGCGACCAGCGATCAGCCACGCGGGCGGGCAGCAAAGGCAGCAGCAGGCTGCCGATGAATGCCGCCAGCCAGATACCGCCGAGCACTGCAAAATAGTATTCCAGGCGTTTGCGCAGTAGCGATTCATCCGGCATGGCGAAGTCCGCCAGCTCAGCACGCGTACGGTTTCGCGAGTGATGCCCGAGGTGATTGATGTGGATCAGCGTCGCGGAGGCGCCAAACAGGGTGGAAGCCCAGCACATCATCAGGTAATTGGTGGTCTTGTTGCTGTGCGCGAGACTGTGAAACGCCTCATGCATCATCGAGAATACGCCTTGCATGACCAGACAGAACGGAATCAGGATCAGCCATTTCCACGCACCTGCGTCGGTGTGTGACAGCCATGTGAGGGTCCCGCCCCAGAGCAGCGTCTGGAGGGCCAGCACCGCCAGATTTGCCGTGTCGAAACGGCGTGCTGGCAAAATATCCTTATAAGTGCGCATAAAGTAACCACATGTAAAAATGCAGAGTATACCTGCCTGCGCATGCGGAAGTTTATTCGGCAGTTTCAAGCCTGCCGGACTCTGGCACACTGTACGCCCTGATCATCACAGTAAGCCGGGCACCATGTCGCTGTTCAAACGCATCCTCTCACGACGCTCGGCGGCACAGCTCTCCCCGCAGGTTATCGCTTACCGCTCGATACGCTTTACCTTCGATGACAGCATCCCCCGTTACTGGCACGCAGGTCGGGCGCACACCACGCGCTTTTTCGACTGCCTGTCGTTCATGTTCCCTCAGGGGGAAAGAATCTTCATCGAAAGCGTGGTGCATTTTCGCCACAAGCTCGCCAAGGGCAGCGCGCTCGACAAGGCCGTCGACGACTTCATCTATCAGGAAGCCTCACACATGCGCGAGCACCGCGCCTACAACCAGCGGCTTGGCGCACAAGGCGCGCCGGTCGAAAAGCTGGAACGCATGCTGCTGCGGCGTAGAAAGGAAAGCGAGCGGCTACCGGCCAGCTTCCGGCTGGCACTGACCGCCAGCCTTGAACACATCACCGCGATACTTTCCGATCAGCTTTTGCGTAACCCGGCATACCTCAAGGATGCCGACCCAACAATGGTCGGCCTGTGGCGCTGGCATGCGCTGGAAGAGATCGAGCACAAGGCAGTTGCCTATGACGTGCTGTGTACCGTCGAGCGCAACCCGGTATGGCGTTACCTGCTTCGCTGTGTGGCGATGATCAGCCTGTCGGTGTATTTCACCTTCGATCTCGCATACTTCACCTATCACTTGGTGCACGGCGACAAACAACACCGCAACTGGCGTGAATGGCTGCGTTTGCAGTGGTGGCTGTTCGTCAATCCGGGCCTGCTTTCGCGCATCGTGCCTGCCGGGCTGTTCTGGTTTTTGCCCGGCTTCCACCCCAACCGCATCGATACCCGCGAGCTTCTCGACAGCGCTCGCCAGGCGCTCGATGAGCGGCGTTGAGCGCAGGGTTCAGGGCCAATCCGCATGACTAAGATCTGGACACCCGAGGGCTTTGACGACTGGCAAAGCCATTTCCCGGCTACAGACTTCGTGCGCCCGCCTGCAGCACTGGACTGGACCGAACTGTTCCTCAAAAGCTGGCGAACGCCCCCGTCCACCCTGCCGAAGGACACACTGGTGGTGCTGGTCGCAGGGCTTTATTCGGAATTCATACTCTATTGCAATCGGGCCTGTGCGCGGTCGCTGAAGTCTGAGGGCTACGAGGTTCTGCGCATGCCGGTGCGGTCTTCGCGCGGGGTCATTGCGCAGGGCGAACACATTGCAACGGTACTCGGCAAACGCCTCAGACCCAGGCAGCGATTTGTGGTGCTGGCACACAGCAAAGGCAGTCTGGATACGCTGGCGACGCTGACCCAGAACCCGGCCTTGCTCGACGCCTGTGACGGCATCGCGCTGGTGCAACCGCCCGTTGGCCCCTCGCCGATCATTGACGACTTGCTGGGCTACAGCACTCGTGACACTGGCCCGGGTTATCGCATGGACAGGTTTCGTCAGGCGATGGTCAACAGCACACTGCTAGCCGAGGGTACACGGGACATCAGCAGCCACCGCGACCCGCAGGTCGCCAACATCCTGTCCGCCCTGCCCGACACGCTGCACTGTGTACATGTTGTCAGTTGGTCTGCGGTGCGGCGCTCACGCTTCGACACACACCATCAACGCCTGAACGCCCTGCGTCCGGGGCATGCGCATGATGGCCAGTTCTATATGGAAGACCTGGCAATACCAGGCCTGCCGCAAATCTGCCTGCCGGATGTGGATCATGGCCAGCCAATACTGGGCGGCGCCGGGTTTGATCCGGCAAGGTTCTGGCGAACGTTGCTGGAAGTCCTGCACCAGACCCTGCCGGTCAGAACCGATCACACCAGATAGATCTCGAACCCCGGAACACCCGTCGCACACGCCTCGGTAAAAACAGAGGTATTGCTGCCGCAGGGAGCCGTGTAGAGGTCCATCGGCAGGGACACACTGCGATAACGGCGCATCGCCGGCCACAGGGGGTCATGGTCGTACAGGCAAAGCTGCATCAATGAATAATCTTTGCGCACCTGCGCCCAGGCAGCATCCAGCAAAGCGGCAAACACGTGGGGATCACGCTGTCGAACCTGTAGATGGGTCAGGTAGATATCTCGCAGGGCGTTACCCGGCGAGGCAATGCCCGGTCGGCCGGCCAGCGGTGCGACCGCGTTGAAGCCCAGGCGCAGCAACTGTTGGGCCACGGGCATTTGCTCGACAACGATCCGTTTTATCTTTCCTGCATCCCATGGCGCAACACAGCCGAGCAGGTTATCGCGCTCGTCGACCGCCAGCAAAAACGAGCCAATGCTGAAGTCAGGCCAATGGCTGAGCCTGCGCTCGAATTCCGCATCGCTGAACACGCAGCCGAACGATTGCCGGGAGGACTCGCTGTCGAGAAACGCTCTCAGTGCATCCAGATGTCGCGGCTCGGCGTGGATCACTCGCATCCCGGCGCACGTGCGAGGTGCGCTACTCAAACCACGCTGGCCATACACCGAAACATTGCTGTAGCCACGCCAGTGGGCCAGTTTCAGAGGGTTGGCACGCCGTCGTCCTAGCAGCGATTGAATGGCCAGCGGGTTATCGCGAATGATGCAGCAGTACGCTTGCTGCACGCCTGTCTGCAGGGACAGATCGGCGAGACGCGTCTGGACTTCTGCCATCCATGAGCGGGACAGCCTGCGGTCAGGCATCAACCGTAAATCACCCAGATAGGCGACCGGTTCAGCGCTGCCCTGCAGGTAACCATCGCGTACCACCAGACTGGCCGAGCCGCGCAGCTCGCCTTCCGGGCTTTGGGCAACCCAGGTCCGGTGATCGGCGGAATGGCAGTGATGCAGGGCAAAGTAATCAGGACTGCGATCAAAGCGCAGCGGCATGCTGCCGCGCATGGCGTGACGCTGTTGAAAGTCCAGAAGCTGCGAGTTGTCCGCCGGACCCGCCTGACGAATCAGCACGTCGAATGCTGCTCGGCCATGATCAGGCGTCGCGCCAGCGGCCTCAGGTTTTCAGGCGTGAAGCGGCACAGGCAAACCAGCTCGTCGCCCTTGGCATAACCAGGATTTTTCTGCAGAAAGTAGGCTACGTCCGGCAACCTCGCATGATTTTCCGACACCTGTGCAAGCTCTTCGGTCAGCCGTCCCTGCGGTGTCTTGAAGGACAGCAGGCCGGTGGCAGGGTCGTAGGCATCGCCAAAACGCGTATACGCAAGGTGATCCATCAAGGCCTGCACATGAGGTTCGGTCAAATGCCCCGCACGAGGGGCGTAATCCAGTACCATCGCCCGCAGATAGCGATAAGTCCGATGCCCTTTGCAGATCAGAAACCAGTACAGGGGCACGTCGGGAGCCTGACGCCACAGATCGCCAATCAGTCGGGACCAGGCGAACGCGAGCTGCTGGCTGCCCCAGTGCTCAGGGGTAATGATGGTGTCGCCGGAAAAAATGAACCTGCCGGGCTGGTTGTCCCAGTGCATTTCAAACAGTTTCAGCGTCGAAAAGCCCATGATCGTGTCGCAGGCGTCACGCAGCACGACGCAGTGGGTTTTGTCGTCAAGGTCCTGCTTGAACCGTAACAGACAGGTATCCTGATAACAGGCGGAATAAATCTCGAACATCCGATCGATATCATTCGGTTGCAGATCGGAGCGCTGTACAGCAGTCGCGCACAAACTCATGGAGGCCTTCGATGTATGGATACACAATGAGCGGATTCTGAATGGCCGGGCAGCTGAGGGCAATGAATCTATCAGCTCAATTCAATGCCACACCGCCTCTGCAATCATCATTGCGCACCCGTCAGCCTGGCTGATTTTCCGCTTGCGCACGTATCAAATGAACCAGGCTTTATCCTGACAGGCTTTGCCCACATGCACCCTTCTCACTCCGCCGCTTCCAGCGTTGATCGCCCTTTCACCTGGCTGATGATGTACATGCTGGTCACCGGCCTGCTGTACTTTCTGGTCACGCATGTGCCGATGGGTTCTGTGCAGCTTGTGCAACCCGGAATTGTCGACGCTCATGTTCCGCTGCTTGCGTTTACGCTGCCTCTGTACCTCAGCTACACCCTGGTCATGCCGGTGCTCGTGTACATGGGACGTCAGTCGACATGGCTGCTGCCGACGTTCTTTGCAGGTGCCCTCGCGGCGGGTTTGTGTCTGGTCTGTCACCTGTTCTGGCCCACCATGATCCTGCGCCCTGAAACCGGCTCTGCCTGGCTCGACTGGCTGTACCGGCTCGATGCTCCACTGGCCGCCTCGCCCAGCGGGCATGTGGCATTGCCTGTAGCAATCAGCGTCGCAATGGCTGGCTTGCGACTGCAAAAAGCCTGGATATTTGCCATCTGGAGTGTGGTGCTGATGCTGACGGTAATGACCACCGGGCAGCATGTGTTTACCGACATGGCCTATGGCGCGGCCATCGGTGTCGCCTGCGGCGTGGCGACGCTGATCTTCAAGCACTATGCGGTGGACATGCGCACCCTGTCGGCGCTGTTGCTCGAGTGGCTGTGCATCCTGGTCACGATCCGCGTCGCGCTTCACCTCGCAGACTGGCGTTTTTACCTGCTGGCCATGCTTATCGTTGCGGCACGCCAGCACGCGCTGTTCGTGCTGTATCACGACGCTACCCACTACAACCTGACCCGGCGACGCAGCACCAACGACTTTCTGACCAACCTGGCGATCGGTGTTCCAGGCCTGGTGCCCATCGAATTCTATCGCCCACTGCACCTTGATCATCATCAGCACGCAGGGACCGAGCAGGACCCGGAGCGCCGCTTTCTCTATTTCCGTCAGCCGTGGCGTTTTCAGCCGTTGAGCGCAAAGCTACTGACGAAACAACTGCTGGGTGACCTGCTGATGGTCAATACGCTGCGCAACATCGCGGCCTACAAGGCTGCCGGTGGCGCGCCGCCCAGGCTCACCCGGCCTTTGCTTGCCGCAGCGCTGGTCTGGCTGATGATTGTGGCCTGCCTTGTCTGGCAATGCTCGATCCAGGAAGTGGGCTTGCTGGCGATGCTGTGGTTCATCCCCCTGATCACCCTCGGTACTCTGCTGCAGAAAATTCGCAGCATTGCCGAGCACAGCGGCGGCCCCGGCGTCACGCCCGGCTGGCAGGAATGGACATACGCCTGGCGCGTGGGCTGGCTGGGGCGGTTCTTCATCTGGCCGTACAACATCAACCTGCATCTGCAGCATCACCGCACAGCGAGCATCCCCTGGCATGCCCTGCCCGGCGCCGTCGGCAAAGACGAGCACCTTCTGCCGTCACGGGCATTGCCGTCGCTGATGTGGTCAGGGCTGCGGCGCAAATCCTGATGCGTATTCGGCATCCGGTTCCTGCTCTATCCAGTCAACCACCTGGCCTTCCAGCAGCTCGGCAATGGCGATGCGGTTCATGGCACATTCCGAGGCTTTGAGGCAGTTATCTGCCAAAAGCAGCCACTTCAAGTACCGCTCTGGCGCCCCTCAACCACCTCACCCTGCCCCCTCAACACCGTGATATCCCGCTTGGGCGGTACGCCGAACAAGCGGCTGTATTCGCGGCTGAACTGGGACGGGCTTTCGTAGCCGACTTTGAATGCCGCTGTAGATACATCCTTGTGTTCGTTAAGCATCAGACGCCTTGCCTCGTTCAACCGGAGCCATTTCTGGTACTGCAAAGGGCTCATTGCGGTGAGCTGGCGGAAGTGATGATGAAAGGTTGCAGCGCTCATTTGCACCTGGGCCGCCAGTTCGTCGACGCGGAGCGCGGAGGTGTAATTCAGTTTCAGCCAGTCGATGGCTTTGGCTATGCGATAGCCCTGGCCATCAACGGCTGTGATCTGTCGCAGCCTGTTCGCCTGGTCGCTCATCAATAGCCGGTAGTGAATTTCGCGCTTGATCAGCGGGGCGAGAATCGCAATGGCGTCGGGCTCCTCAAGCAGCGCCAGCAAGCGCTCGAAGGAGGCCAGCAAGGCATCGGTCACTGTGCCGATGCCGACGCCCCCCACCACGGATTTATCGCGGACCGGCGACAGACCGCCCTGCGCTGCCAGTTCAGCCAGCATGCGAACATCCAGCTTCAAAGTAAGCCCTAGGCAGGGTTGTTCCGGGCTAGCGGCCAGCACTTCGGAATTGGCGGGCAAATTCAGCGAGGTGATCAGGAAACGCGACGGGTCGTACGGATATCCCTCGCCACCGACCCACAGCTGCTTCTCGCCCCGGGCGACAAGAATGATGCTCGGCTCGACCATGCACACCACAGGTGGCGACGGGTGCTCACGACGGAAGAAGCCAAGCCCTTCGATGGGCGTACCGAAATCACCCGGACGGTCGATCCGGTCGCCAATGATCCGCGCCAGCCTTTCCTGTGCCGACGAGTGTTGAGCAGCAGTGTTTTTATTGGTCGCCATATTCGTCTCGCGTCTCTTCACTGAACTCTAACCCGGCGGCATTCAGGCGTCCTGCAAAAAAACAGAGACTCAGAGGATCAGGCAAGTAAGTCAGTGGAATGCACTACAGAGCCTGCCGCCATACCGGGAAAATGATCATCAATGACTTGCAGCACTGAACAACCCTCCTGATTGCTCCGGTATCCAGATTGATAACGCCTGCAATCAACCTCTCATTAAAAAGGAATACCAAGTGAAACGTATCTTGCTTGCGTTCGGGCTGCTTGTTGCCTCGTTTTCCTCAGTAGGAGCCAATATGACTAACGGCGCGGACAACTTCTACAAAAGTGAAAAAGTGACCACCGAAAAGGTCACGTTCAAGAATCAGTACGGCATGAAAGTGGCAGGTAATCTATTCATGCCCAAAGGCCTGAATGCTAAAGCCAAACACGCCGCAATCATCGTTGGCCACCCCATGGGCGCGGTGAAAGAACAGAGTGCAAACCTGTATGCCACCAAGATGGCGGAACAAGGCTTCGTCACGTTGTCGCTGGACCTGTCGTTCTGGGGCGAGAGTGAAGGCATGCCGCGCAACGCCGTTGCACCCGAGATCTACGCGGAAGACTTCAGCGCTGCCGTGGACTTCCTGTCCACTCAGCCGATTGTTGATCGTGAGCGAATCGGCGTTATAGGTATCTGCGGCAGTGGCAGCTTTGTTATCAGTGCGGCCAAGATCGACCCGCGAATGAAGGCCATCGCGACCGTCAGCATGTACGACATGGGCGCCGCCAATCGTAACGGCCTCAAGCACGCCGTGACACCGGAACAACGCCAACAGATCATTCGCGAAGCCGCTAATCAACGCGTTGCAGAGTTTCAGGGCGGTCCCGTTCGCTACACCGGCGGCACCCCGCTCACGCTGACCGGCAATGCCATCGGCGACGAGTTTTACGACTTCTACCGAACACCGCGCGGCGAGGTCACGCCAGCCGGCGCGTCACCAAAAACCACCACAATGCCAACGCTGACCAGCAACGTGAAGTTCATGAACTTCTACCCGTTCAACGACATCGAGACCATCTCGCCACGCCCAATGCTGTTCATCACAGGCTCCGAGGCGCACTCCCGTGAGTTCAGCGAAGACGCGTTCAAGCGTGCCGGTGAGCCCAAAGAACTGGTCATTATTCCGGGTGCCGGGCACGTTGACCTCTATGACCGGGTCAACCTCATACCGTTCGCCAAGCTGACCACGTTCTTCCAAAGCAACCTGAAGTAACCCGGTGGGTGCCGAGACTGGGCACCCACATCTTTTCGCGGCATCGACTCAGATGCCGCGACGCTTCAAGCACCACAGGACACATCATTCAATGACCAACACCTATCACGCCTCCCGACAGAACAATCAGCATTCATGGGGCGCAGTGCTCGCCATGTCCCTCGCAGCTTTCGCACTGGTCGCGTCGGAGTTCATGCCTGTCAGCCTGCTAACGCCCATCGCTGCCGACCTGAACGTTACCGAGGGGCAAGCCGGGCAAGGGATTTCCGTGTCGGGGCTGTTCGCCCTGTTCACCAGCCTGCTGATCCCGGCAGTCGCAGCGCGGGTTGACCGCAAGTTGCTGCTGCTATCGCTCACGCTGCTGATGATCATCTCCGGCACCGTGGTGGCGTTCGCCCCCAACTACTCAATCTTCATGGCCGGACGCGCACTGATCGGCGTTGCCATTGGAGGTTTCTGGTCACTGTCTGCAGCAACGGCGATGCGGCTGGTATCGGAAGATCAGGTGACACGGGCCATGGCTATCGTCAATGGCGGCAACGCTCTAGCGACCGTTGTTGCGGCACCTTTGGGAAGTTTCCTTGGCGCCTTGATCGGTTGGCGCGGAGCGTTTTTCTGCGTCGTGCCGGTCGCCCTGCTCGCCTCTGCGTGGCTGCTCTTCAGCCTGCCCGCAATGAAAGCAGTCAGCAGTAAAGGCAGCACCAACGTGTTCCAGTTGATGAAGAAGATGCCGGTGGCATTGGGCATGGTGGCGGTCAGCGTGTTTTTCATGGGGCAGTTCATGCTGTTCACTTACCTGCGCCCGTTCCTTGAGACCGTCACGCATGTCAGCGTTTCGATGCTTTCACTGATGCTGCTGATCCTGGGCCTGTCCGGTCTGGCGGGCACATTCCTGATCGAGATCTTTCTCAAAAACGGTCTGCATCGAACACTGGTTGTTATCCCCATGCTGATGGCTGTAATCGCACTGGCATTGGTTTCATTTGGCAGCTCATCGATTGCCACAGCGGTACTGCTGGGCTTCTGGGGACTGGTTGCCACTGCCGCGCCGGTGGGATGGTGGACATGGCTGGCGAAAACCCTGCCTGACGACGCAGAAGCAGGCGGCGGGCTGATGGTTGCGATTGTTCAGTTGGCAATCGCACTGGGCGCGACGGTTGGCGGTTTTGTGTTCGACCTGAGCGGCTACCGGGCCACCTTCGAATTGAGCGCTGCGTTGCTGGTGGTCGCCGCTGTGCTAGCGCTGTTGGCGGCGCGGGCCGCATCCGGTGTATCGCGAACATCCGCTGACACGGTGAGTTGACTCATACGCGCCGGATATCCTGCGCTTCTCTCGACAAGGAGATATTCATGACCCGATTACATCGCTTACGTCAAAGTGCTCTGCGCGTAATGGTTGGCCTGATGGCTCTTGGCGCTCAGGTCATATCGAACGCGGCCGTCGCGGAAACAACCGCGACGTCCACACGAACAAATGAGCAACGCATATCGATGACAGTTGGCGAGCGCCGTTTCACTGTCACTCTCGCTGACAACGAGACCGGCCGGGCATTCGCTGCGAGGTTGCCGCTCACTCTGGACATGCCCGACCTGAACGACAATGAGAAACACGTCACCCTGTCGCAGCAGTTGCCCACCGCACTATTCCGCCCGGGCGTGATCCGTAACGGTGATCTGATGCTGTACGGTTCGAACACGTTGGTGCTTTTTTACCTGACGTTTGATTCGCCCTACTCGTACACCCGGATTGGCCGGGTGGAGGATGCAGACGATCTGGCTCAGGTGCTCGGAAGAAACAGCGCTCGCGTGGTGTTTGCTGCGCAATAGGCGACTGACGATACGATCACGCTGGCTCCCCGATACACCACCACCGAACCTTGACTTCGTCGTCCGGCTGGGTCACGTCATGCCCGTGCTCCACAAAATGCTCGGGCAGATGCAATGCAAGCGTCTGGCTTAACAAATCAGGCTTAAGGGCATTGGTTTGCCCTAAAAAGCTCAGGTAATAATCTCGATCATAAAAAACCGTGACCTCACTCTGGTGGACCCAAGGCCAGACAAAAATGCATGCGACCCGATAGTAACCCTGCGAACGGTCGGCGGCTCTGGACAGATGAGCAGCGGCTTCGAGCAACTGTTGAATACAGAACGCCTGAACTTCGATTCTGGCCCGAGAGCCTTGGACTAACGACATATCGACCGGGATTTTAAAGTTGTTATATTTTTCACCTTTCTCAGAACGAGGGTAATAAATATCACTGAAGCTTGAGGCCCAACGTTCCAATGCACGAAGGCGGCGAGCAACGCCCCTGACTCGCTTGCCGCTGGTACTTATTTTTCTCATGCACAGACCTGCCAAAATCAATTCGCCACGTAGTCGCCCGGACTATCCGACATAAGAAAAAACAACGTACTCAAACCCGTTGAATGAAAAAAGTGCGACTTCTTTCATGCCCATTTTCAAATGGGCACGCAGAGAGGGTTCGTTGTCCCGGCGTATGAACAGAACACCCTCACGCCCCGGCTCAAGGCTTCGCAGATCAGCAAACATCTTCTGCGCCAGCCCTTTGCCACGCTCTTCCACCCCAACGCAGATCGGGCCGTAGACATAGGCGTCGGGCGCGCCGTGATAAGCGGCAAACATGGCTTGCACGATAGGCAGATCCGCGTTCATTGCCCGAGTGGTGGTCATCAGGAAACCAGTGATATGCCCATCGCGCCGCGCAACGATCAGTGGCATCTCGCTCATCATCGCCTCCACTCGCGAGCGAGCCAGGCTTGCAGAAAGTGAACCGCCCTGGGCGATTTGATTGGCAGCCTGGAGCTCTAGAATCCCTTCCAGGTCAGCTTCGTCAGCTCTGCCTATATGGGTTTGATGCTGGGTCATTTGGGTTTTTCCACTATTAGCGTTCATGCGCCGATACTAACCGGCGTGGGGTAATGCACAAGGGTGTCGGTCATTGGTCAGGATGGTTGACAGTATCGGCGAAGAAAGGCTGCTATCGGCCAAGAGCCGCCAGTCTATGTCCCTTGAATAAGCGCTAAACAAGGTAAATTTCGCGATGAAAAGCTGGATAGCTAATACGAAAATTGATGCCCTGTTAGGGGCTAGCTCTCAACAATTTGATGGCGTGAAGGTCAGGCGGACCCTTATAGAATACTGCGACAGGTATCAAAAGATTTATCCTTTTGACATCCTGGAAGAGCCACTTGGTTTTCTGAAAAGCAATGTAAATTCAGATGGTCAATATAAGGAGATGCGAGCACTGCTTAGGGTTGCCGCTGAAGAGTACTGCATTAGTTTAAACGAGATAGCCGATGCTCTTCTTGACCTGATAGACATTCCTATCCTTACTACGGACCAGGCAAAAAAAGTTATCAACCACGTTTTCGAAGCATTTTCCTGCAATGAAAGCCCCGAAGATTTCATACCAAGAGAGGATGCCTATTTATGCGAAAATCTATTTGCGATTACCTCCAGCTAGCAAACGGTTGAAACCTCTAGCCTTGCTCACAATGACTGGCCGCTGTTGGCGGATGGCTGACTGCGGCGAGGCGCTTTATACGCTCTCCCCTCAAGCGGGCGTCGCCCAAACCTCTTGGCTGCGGAGCGAAACAATCGCACCACTGGAAAAAGCGGAGCACACATGGACAAGAAGGCGAAAAACATACTTTTTAAAACATACTGGGGTAGCAATGGCTGGCTTCCTGCCCCGAAGACGGAATCTCAGGATTTCGCCTATGCAAAAGCTCAAGGCTTGATGTTTGAACCCGTGAGCATCGGCCACGACCAGTGTGTGGGCGAGGTATTGGACCTGGTCAAGCGAATCCCCCCAGCGAAGGCCGCACGCGCATTTGTAGCCAGTTTTTCCACAAGAAGACTGGATTGGCGGTCTGGCGTGGCTTCATATCATCTTGCCTGCCAAATGATTCTTCATCCTTACACGCCGGCTGTTAGTGGTCACAGCTACCGTCCAGACGGTACGGTCACCGCAACAAGTTATACGTGCGCTGTTTGTCGCGATGTGGTGCCCGGCCTCACGGTCGGTGACGATCAATACACAGATGTGAACCTCAATGTCCTCAATTTCGAGCGCATAAAATGGGGCGGCGTCCGCCACGGCAAGTTGATCTACACGTGGTTCGATCTCCAGGAACTGTTGCGTGCCGACATCCCCGATCCGAAGGAAGAGGATGTAGCAATTCTCCAGGCAATCCTTGGGATCATCGAACTAAGCCAAGCTGGCGACCACGCCGGCACATTGGAAAAACGGTTGGCAGGCGTGGTGAAGTCTTCAAAGAACGAGCGGCGGGTGATTATCGACGTCCTTGCACACTTGGACGTGCTCAAACCAGCGTCTTTCGAGCGGCCTGTTCACAGCAGAAGCGACTGGTCGGGAGCGGCTGCGTGCTGGCGCGGAGAGGACAGGTTCGATCACGAGGCAGTACGCAAACATTTCGGCAAGTGGCTCCACAGGTGAAGTCAACCATTGTCGATTAATGCCATCGGATACTTTTCAACTTCTTGAATGACATTGCTATTTGGCTGTCTGGCAGACATTTCTGAACAGCCTTTATACGTGTCGGGTCGTAATGGTTCCCCGCGACAAGGTGAGTTCTTTGAAAGTCGGGCGATGAGTCAAGCCTGCCTCGGTCTTCGCTCTGGCCGTTCGTTATCTGCTGAATGAACAAGGAGAGCGTAAGAGTTATGCCGAACCAGCACTCGACCGGGGGGCTGTCCATTTTTTTGGCCGATGGATGTCGGTCGCTAGTGTTCGCTTTCGGTCAGTCAAATTGAGTTGAACAGGCCGAGATATGAAAGGGTTGCAGTGCTCTCCGGCAAGCGTACCAGCGGTTCTACTTGGGTAGAGGTCGAACGATGGTCGCCCCAGATGGCATTAGAGCCCACAATGATAAAATGCGTGAATTCTCGGGCCTTGGAGTCGAGCAGCGCTATTTCGGACTGACTGCGGATTTGCCCTATGACGTCTTCTGGGGTGCCGGCAAGCTCAACGAAATCTGAATCCATATGGAACCCAAGATCTTCCGCTAGTCTCCAGGTCGGATTGCGGTTTTCCCACGAAACGTAATCGGCTTCGCTTGCGCTTTCAGGGGGCTCTGGCTCCCATTGTTCAAACACAAATTTCTGCGCCTCGGCTTCGGTGGCGAAATTGGCACCAAAGAGATGGAAGGGCCAGAAGCCATCTTGCATGACACGACCTCAGTTGTTGGTGAATCGTCAGGATCGTACCTGATTTAAGGTGGATGAGCAGCGTGTCAGGAAACCCTGGCGGGCAAAGATGCTCACAGAAAAGAAATATGTGTTGGTGCCTGTCAGTCGTGGAAAATAAGGAACCTTGAATGTGGCTTAAACCTTTTGCACTTGCAATCATGCTGCCACTGCTTGTGACGGCCTGTTTTGCCAAGCCTTTTCAGCCACCCACCGATGAAGTGGAACTCTGGAAGAAACCTGGCGAGGAAGAGCGGCAGGTGCTCTCCTCGATGTTGGCGTGCGGTTCAACGAATCGCTACGGCATTGACCCCAAGGCCACGCTCGAGCAGAAAGCAGAACGCTTCGAGTGTATGAAGCGCGCAGGCTACACCCGCAGTGACGGCTTCGATCTCTGTGCTTTGGACACCAGGCATGAGCTGAAGGCATGTGCGTCGGCACGTTGAGGCCAAAAGACATCGCCCGTAAAGGAGGGATCGGCATTGGAATCCCTAATGCGAAAGAGATCATCTCCCTCACGTTCAACACCATGTTGGACATAATCCTCCGGGCATCATAATTCTCGACCGCCAGTTCAGCCAAGGGTCTACTGCAGTCGATGCGGCGACAGATGAAGGGGTATCCGTTAAATCGATGCAGAAAACGCAACTGGCCCAATGAACTGAAACGTCGTGAGCCCAGGAAGCTATCTATCTCGGTTGACTCGGTGGTGTTGTCACCGAACAGCCCGTCACTTGCGGGTAAGTCTGGCAAACCAGCATGTTTTTATTTTTGGGCTCGAAGCCGTGATCAATCATGCAGCGTTGGACTTTGGCTGTGCTTCCGATGCTTGCGACATCTAGATTTGACCCCAGTGGTTTTGCATAGCCGCACGCATACATGACCGGCAGGGCTTCACTATCATTGGCTATCTGGACTGAGAAATGGAGTGATGCTCCCGCTTTACGCCATGAGACCTGCATACGTTCATCCCGGCCTGAATTAGGCTTGATTGGGTGAAATGCTTCATCTTCAACAAACGGCAATGCTTCGAGCTGGGACAGACTGAGCGGACGGCCCTGCCTTTCTTCGACGCAGGCTGGCATATTCTTCATTATTTCGCAGTATTCAAAGCCGTCTCTACGAGTAAAACCGAGGCGCTGCATACACTGAAAGTGAATTACCTCTTCGTTTATTGGGAAATGGTTTTGTGGCCCTCCTACAGGGTCTCCACACTCTGCCATTGCCGCTTTGACGCCCTCTACAGAGGTGGAAGCGCGTTTCCATTGGGTGAAAGACGCTGGTGGCGGGCAGCCGGTAAGTAAAAGTACCGATGAAATCAGGACTGGGATCGCAACAATCTGAGATTTGCTGAACAAACTCTATCCTTAATTTATGTCAGACCACGCCCAATGGTGTCCAAATTTTGGGGGCATCAACTGTTATCAATGATCACGCCACATGACTACAGGAGTCTACCCCCAACGTCGACCCTTGGATTTCCAAAGCTCACCATTTATAAGTGTAAGGGGGGCATCTTAACCGGCTGCTTACGGCCAGAAGCAGGTTATCAGAGCAGTAAATTATCAAATTTAAGATTTAACTTCGCTCTGGACAGTGCCACATGCTTCCCGATACCGTAAATTGCACCATCAACATTTGAGACGTAAGCGTTCCGGCAACACATCTTGCCGCCCATCACCAAGTGTTATGGTCTTCGTAGTCTGAAGCACAGCGCATCGGCCAATTCCCCATCAATAAAATCGACCCATAGCGGGCACTTAACGTCTCATTCAGGACGTGCGGGAATGCACGTATGGTGCCTGTGCTTACGGCGTTTACGCGCACTCCCGCACTTTCGGGCTCTGCTAGAAGCTCCACTCCTCAGCCCGAACTAGCTGGCAGAAAGGCCCGTCAAGAGTTGCATTGTGATGGGCAACGATATCCTCAGCTTTCATCAGTGGCGTGTCTGAACAGGTATGGCCTTCGGCGATGAGTACCGCATCGAAGCCAAGATCACGAGCAGCACGGCAGGTGCTGTCGACGCAGTATTGAGTTTTCATCCCAGTGACTACCACACCGGTTGCGCCACAAGAGCGCAAATTGTCAGCCAAGTCGGTCATTTCAAAAGCATTGGGCCGCCGCTTTTCGAACACCACTTCCCCACCCTGTAGCCTCAGTTCCTGTGCAACCATCGTTAGCGGACTGCCTGATTGGATTGGAGATCCAGCGGGCCCGATGTGGCGTGCGAGAAAAATCGGAGCGCCTGCGCTGCGTGCCTTGTCCATCAGGGTATTCAGTGTTTCCAACAACTCTTCGCAGCGCCATAGTTTTTCGGGGCCGTGAACAAGCCCGACTTGGATATCGAGTATCAACAGGGCGTACATGGGTGCATCTCCTTGCGTTGAAGCCAGCGACACAAGGGCGTAAAAAAGGCCCTGTCCATCACTGGCGGGCCTTTGAAGTTCGTCTGCTATTGGCTCACGAAACCTCGCACGCTCCGCTTTCAGCGGTTGTGGTGGTGACGTTCGAGGTGAGGCAATAGGTAGTCATGGATCGACACTATCAATATCGCAGCGAACTGACAAGCCAGGATCCTGGAGTGAGTGCTTTTGGCGGATGGGGTAGTGTGAGTTTACGGAAATCAGGTCTTGTGTAACTCAGGCGGGCTGCCAATTATGCGGCAGTAAGTGGTCTATTTCACTCGCCCGATGCGTCGGAAGGCGCTTGAGAACATTCTTCAGGTAAATATACGGATCATGCCCGTTGAGACGCACCGATTGGATCAAACTCATGATCGCCGCCGCCCGTTCGCTGGGCGGCCAATAAGTGTCTTTAGCTTCACATAGGAACTCCGGCTTAGCAGCGCCAAATCTAGCTCGAAAAAACCGGGAGGGGCCTTCTGAACCAGAAAAATGCTCTAGCAGCATTTCCTCTTCACCGCCGGACGCAAATGTATTTAGCTTGAAAAGCCTTTTATTTTGCGGGTTCCGCATATAAAGAAGCTCCGTCAACAGTGGGCGCTCTTTGAAAACTGGCACTGGCAAAACTCATCGGTCTACCTTGGTAGCGAAAATGCGCCCAATCCAGGACGCCGCGCGCCTTGAACGAAGCTCTTCGACATTCATGAATGTATATTCCTGGTGTTCTCGCGCCTCTTGATCCTTCAGAGTACGTAGGGATGAGATACTGGTGCGATGGTAAAACAGCATAAATAGGGCAATAACTATAAATAGAAAGACGAGCAGCAACGCTGGCGATCTATAAGCGTGGAAAACTGGATAAATCAGTACTCCCAAACCGCCCCCAGCAGCACCGAGTGCCCAACGATTCTCCTGATTTGGCTCAACGACTTTGACGCGCTGCGAGCGTACGACCAGAGAATTCCTAGGACTCCGCCATATACATAATGATGAATAGACAATTGTGCAGAAAACTAGCGGCATAAAACTGATCAGTAACGATATGCCAAGCCCCAACTTAAACTGCTTGTAAGTCGTGACTAACGCCATTAAAAATGCGAATCCAGGGGCAATACCCAAATTGGTAAACAACCTAAGACTGGCATACTTACTAAACCTTTCAGTCCGGTACGCGCAGTCAAAGCACCAGTAGGTTACCCACAACACAAATACAGCGGCGGGAATAGTTAACACACTCGGTACAACACCCGCGGAAAATACGGCTAGCATGGTGAACAAAAACCAAGCTCCCCATATGGTTGCTAAGTATCGATGCGGTTCACTATGGAACATTCTTAGTCTTTTCCCGTCAGTAAATTACCCAAAGACGTGCCACACCGGCTAATCAGTATGCCCGTGAAAGAGCCTATTGAACCCTTGACATCCTGGCCAACCCCGCACTCCACTTATCTCAAGCAAGTGAGGATTAAGGGGCAGCTTTTTTGGAAACATCCGAAAAGCGTCTTTGAAGAATGTTTCCCATTAATGAAAAGATTTCTTTCCACGAATGATCTGACGGACTCCTCGGGTTGAATCGCTGGAATCATACTGGGCGTTCAAACCTAGATCCATCCCCAAACATTGAGAAAAGCTGTCGCTGGCACGTCGCTTTAGGGGAGAAAGCATGCGCGGGACCTGATACCGGAGGCATGCGTTCCGCGTAGCATGCTAGTCACTGCTTGTTGGTTCGATTTACGATGGTGACCATAATCTTCGCACTGTGTCGAAATCGGAGGATGAAATGAAAGGAAGCTGCGCTTGCGGGGCTGTAGGTTATGAGATCGATAGCATTGATACGCCAATTAGCCATTGTCATTGTATTACCTGCCGGAAGACCCATGCTGCTGCTTATGTCTCCACTGCTGGGGTCCTGAGAGAGCATTTTAAATGGACTCAAGGCTTGGACGCATTGAGGGCTTTCGAGTCATCTCCTGGCAAGATCCGGCACTTCTGCTCCCGCTGCGGATCGCATCTTGCAGCTGAGCGTAACGGCTCAACTGCAATGATCGTGCGCGTTGCGACGTTGGACGAGGAGCCTGGCTATAGGCCCGAGTATCACATCTGGACGGAGCAGGACGTAGCTTGGCTGGATGGGGAAGATCTCCCAAGGTATTCACAATGGCAGCCTGATAGATAACAGAAACGTTGCTTGGCCATATCGCCCGTCAGGTGCGTATGCGGACGCCAACGGTCTCGAATGTGCGAGTTCGGAATGCATGTTGGCTGGACGCTTACAGATGATTCTCAGAATTATTCATAGGACGGACCGGCCGCTTTTGGCCGTTTCCGGCCGATTCTGTTGAAAAAGTAGATCTCCTGCCTGGTCTGCGGCAAAATCAGGTCATCGGCCAGCGGGAGGATTCGCAGCATGATGGGACAATTGTCGA